>CALRTD020000036.1:0-15916 GCA_943371015.1 Synechococcus sp. UW140
AACTGGGTGCTGGCAGTGCCTGATCCTGTGGTTACCATTGGCCGCCGCTGCACACCGTACAAAGTTGAAATGGTTATCCGCGGCTACCTTTCTGGTCATGCCTGGCGCGAGTACAGTGCAGGCAAACGAATGATCTGCGGTGTACAAATGCCCGACGGGTTGCGCGAAAGTGATCCGTTTCCGGAGCCGATTATTACGCCAACGACAAAGGCTTCGGTTGGCCATGATGAAGATATTTCACGCGAAGAAATTATCGCCCGCGGCATTGTACCCGAAGCGGAGTATGTGCAGCTTGAAGCATATACCCGCGCGCTCTACAAACGCGGCTGCGAACTGGCTGCGCAGCAGGGACTCATTTTGGTGGATACCAAATATGAATTCGGAAATGCCAACGGAACAATTTACCTGATGGACGAAATTCATACGCCTGATTCATCACGCTATTTTTACAGCGAAGGTTATGAAGAACGCCAGCAAAAAGGTGAAGCACAGAAACAGCTTTCAAAAGAGTTTGTGCGGCAGTGGCTCATTGAGCGTAATTTTATGGGGAAAGACGGACAGCAGGTTCCTGAAATGGATGATGCTTTCGTGAATCTGGTTACCGAACGTTATATTGAATTGTATGAAAAGGTAACCGGCATGAAATTCGAGCGGGCTGACCTTTCGCAAGTAAACAGCAGAGTCGAGCAGAATATTCTGAACTGGCTTTCTGAAAATAAATAGTAACTATTCTATTCTTCGTCTTCAGTAATTCCTTCGGGCTTTTCGTACTTCACTGAAGGATCATAGATGGAAAAATAGCCGAAGCGCCGCATTAATCGGGCTACACCTTTCAGACCATAGAAGTGGATATAATTGTGTATCGCTTTTATGGTCTGTTCTTGTTTACGGCCTTTTTTCTTTCTGCCTAAAATGTCGAGCCAGTAGGCGAGGTAAGGATGCGTGGCATCTTTATCCATGAGACCGATACGGATGAGGTATTCAAACTTTTCGAGTTCGAGAAAGTAAGTATCAAATGCCTGCCGAACTGCAATATCTGTTTGGCTCAGCACACCGTTAACCGTATGCGGACGAAGATGCCAGATCAAACGTTCATCGGTAATTACGGTTGAGAATGTTTTTTCTTCGGTAGAAAGCGTGAGACGTATCGCCGAAAAATCGAGCAGCTTTTGGGTGAGTTTGGTATTGGGATGTTCGTTGAACTTATGCAGTTCACTCAGTGCAAACTCCGCACTTTTCCAGCGCTGTGTGCTGCGGTATTGAAAAACGCCCCAAACGAAAGTGATGATTGCACCGGCAGCTGCAATCAGTTCTTTATGATCGGAAATAAACTGGTAAACGGTGTGCATGGGTCAGGTTCAGAAAGTGCGAGTTTACGCGATCTGAATGATTTCTGCACCAGTAAATTTTCAACAGAAGTAGTTCCCTACTTTGAGGTCTTTCGGGTAACCGGCGCTTTCTTCTTTTCCGCCAGCAACTCTACACATTCCTCAATTAAAGCATCGCGGTTAATGGGCACAACGCCCACGCTTTCACAAACCAAACCTCCGGCAATGTTTGAAATTTCGGCAATAAGCTCGGGGCGCAAACCTGCGGCGAGGCAAAGAGCAGCTACGCAAACAACGGTATCGCCGGCTCCGGAAACATCAGAAATATTGCGCAGGTGTGCCGGGATTCGCTTTTTTACATGGCGGCCGTGAACAAATATGCCATGTTCTGAAAGTGTGATCAGCGCCAGCTCAATTTTGAGTTTGGTCTTGAGCATATCCACCACTTTCGACAATTCGCGCTCACTGCTGTGATCGAAATCTATTTTCAAACCTTCTTTCAGTTCTTTCAGATTGGGTTTGAACAGTGTTGCCCCCTGATAGTGCATGAAATGCTTTTTCTTGGGATCAACAACAACCGGGACTTTGAGTTTACGCGCACGGCTAACTACTTCACGAATCAGCGATTCGGTAATGAGTCCTTTGTCGTAATCTTCAAAAATGATCACATCAATTTTATGCTGATCGAGCAGGTAGCTGATGCGCTGCAGAAACAAGTTTGTTTCATGCGGCGTAATGTCGTGCTCGATCTCTTCATCCATGCGCAGCAGGTGATGTGAGTTGCCGATAATGCGGGTTTTTACCGTGGTGATGCGTTCGCGGCTTTTGAGAATGCCTTTGGGGGCAAGCCGGTGCTGCTGCATCAGTTCCAGAAACTTCTGCCCGTCGCTGTCAACACCAATTACCGAACAAAGAATTGGAGTAGCACCCATTGCCTGAACATTCAGCGCAACGTTTGCAGCACCGCCAAGGCGCTGTTCTTTGTGAGAAACCGAAACCACCGGAACAGGTGCTTCGGGTGAAATCCGGGTTACTTTGCCCCATACATAATTATCGATCATCACATCGCCGATAATCAGTACACGTTGTTTGCGGATGGTGTCGAAAATGCCGCGGATTTCTTTTTCGGTGTGCTTGGCCATACACGGTAAAAATTAGTGCTGCGAAAGTAGCTAATTCGGTTCGTATTTCACCGAAAATCAAAACTCGAACGAGGCACGGGTTTCCGGGTTCACCAGCTTGGTGCTTTTTCGTTCGGTGTTCAGGTAGCAGTGAATGAAGTTGGTTTGCTCTGGCAAAAAATCGTAAAGCAGTTTGCTGGTGATCTGTACTTTTCCGGGCTTCATATAAGGTGTTGTTTCGAGGTAGCACCAGGTGGCTTCTTCTTCGATTTCATAGCCGATCAGCTTAAATTTTGTAAGCTGTCCGCCAATTGATATTTGCAGCCGTTCGCTGATGTAGCGGCGCAGCAGGGCTAATGCAGTGGTGTCTTGCTTTTGCAAATCAACACGTTTGCCGTAAAGCTTGAACACTGCCTGCTGCAAATCATCGGTAAACATCCGGCAGCTAGTGTTTACTGTTTTTTTGTTGGTGTCGATGCGTATTTCCGTCATGCTGATGTAGTACGGATGCTTTAACACAGCAGCCGAAAAACAGAGTCCGGCAGCGACAAAAAGCAGGAACAGGAACAAGCGCGCAGAAAAACGTTTATTTTGCATGGCGCAAAGTTACCGAAATGAGCGATTTCACACTCTGGTTTACTACAGGACTTGAACATATTGCCGACTGGCAGGGCTACGACCACATCTTATTTCTGCTGGTACTTTGTGCCGGCTACGCGCATACCGAATGGAAGCGGGTACTGGTGCTCATTACTGCATTTACACTTGGACACAGTATAACACTGGCGTTGAGTGTGCTCAATATTTTCACCCTACGCAGCGGAATTACTGAGTTTCTCATTCCCGTAACTATCTTATTTGCTTCAGTAGTCAATCTTGTTCAGTTGCGGCATCCTGCCACCCGGCGAAGCCGGGGAGTTTATACAATGGCATTGGTATTTGGCTGCATTCATGGCATGGGATTTTCGTACCTGCTGCGTTCTATGCTGGGCGATACTACCGCCATTGCCGGGCCATTATTTGCCTTTAATCTGGGTCTTGAAGCCGGTCAGCTGATTATTGTAGCGGCTGTGATGCTCATTTCGTTATTTTTGTCGGCCTTGACTCGGATAAAACCAGCCGACAAAACATTTTTTCTTTCTTCGGCTGTGTTTGGTATCTCTTTTATAATGATGCTCGAACGGCTCAATGCTTTACTCACCAACTGAATGATGCAGAAAAACATCCTTTACAGCCTGTTTGCCACAGCAGCTTTTTTTGCGACTGCACTGCTTCCGGCTCAGAACATTTACAACAATCCCACCTCGAACCACGGTAACAAGTTTGAACAATTGGGCACTATTTTGCCTGATGCCGGAGCTGTTAGAAGCGGTTCGGGCGCTCCCGGCGCTCAATACTGGCAGCAGCGGGCAGACTATACCATTAATGCCCGGCTCGATGAAAACGACAACCGCCTGCACGGTGAAGAGGTAATTACTTACTGGAACAATTCGCCGGATGTGCTGAGTTACCTTTGGCTTCAGCTCGATGAAAATGAGCATAACCCAAATTCAGAATCAAATAATTTCGACGGCAGCAGCGTATCACAACCTGTAACCACCGGCGAACTTGATGGTCTGGAACGCCGCAAGCAACTCGAAGGGCTGGGCGTAACTATTCTTTCTGTTACCGATAAAAGCGGGAAAGCTTTAGCCCACACCATCAACCAAACCATGATGCGTGTTGATTTGCCGGTTCCGCTGAAACCGAATCAGAAGTACGTGTTTAAAGTAAAATGGAATTATAAAATTCCGGCACGTTTGAAAGTTGGCGGTCGCGGCGGTTACGAGTTTTTCTCAGGCGACGGAAACACCGTTTACACCATTGCTCAATGGTATCCGCGCATGTGTGTGTACAACGAGCATCAGGGCTGGAACAACAAACAGTTTACCGGCCGTGCCGAGTTTGCACTGGTATTCGGCAATTTTGATGTAACCATGAATGTGCCTGCCGACCATGTTGTGGCATCAACTGGTGTTTGCCAGAATATTTCAGATGTACTCACTCCGGCACAGCTTTCGCGCTGGAAACAGGCACAGCAGTCGAAAGAGCCGATTGAGGTGGTGACATTAGAAGAAGCCAAAGCCCGCGAGAAAAATCCCAACAAAACCAACACCAAAACCTGGCGCTACAAAGCTGAAAATGTGCGCGATTTTGCCTGGGGCAGTTCACGCAAATTTGTGTGGGATGCTATGGTTAATCCCATCGAAGGGCGCAATATTATGTGCATGAGCTACTATCCGAAAGAAGCTTATGCGCTGTACAGCCGCTATTCAACCAAAGTGGTGGCGCATACACTTAATGTATATTCAAAGCACACGATTCCGTATCCGTATCCTGTTGCTATAAGTGTAGAAGCCAATAACGGTATGGAATATCCGATGATCTGCTTCAACTTCGGCAGAACCGATGGCGAAGGAACTTACACCGCTCGCACGAAGTACGGAATGATTGGCGTTGTGATTCACGAAGTAGGACACAACTTTTTCCCGATGATCGTGAACAGCGATGAGCGGCAGTGGAGCTGGATGGATGAAGGCCTCAACACTTTTGTACAGTTTCTTGCCGAGCAGGAATTCGACAATAACTTCCCTTCATCGCGCGGCCCGGCCAACAAGATTGTTGACTATATGCGAATGCCAGCCAATCAGTTGGAGCCGATCATGACCAACAGCGATAATATTGTACAGTTCGGCAACAATGCTTACGGAAAACCGGCAACAGCCCTCAATATTTTACGCGAAACCATTCTCGGCCGCGAGTTGTTTGACTATGCTTTTAAAGAATACTGCCGCCGCTGGGCATTCAAACATCCTACACCTGCCGATTTTTTCCGTACTATGGAAGATGCCTCGGGCGTTGACCTTGATTGGTTCTGGCGCGGCTGGTTCTACGATATTCAGCCCGTTGACATCTCCCTCGACAGTGTGAATGCGTTTACAGTTGGCTATTCGGGCAATGTTCCTGTGAAATGGGATACGATAATGATTCCGGCTACAAAGCCTGATTTTATTCACATTTCACGCGTTCGCAATAAAGCGCAAGGCATGGAGTTTTTGGTTGACAAAGACACCACGCTCCGTGATTTTTACTATTACTATAAAGCTCCGCAAGACACTGCCCGCCGCGTTCCGAAAAACGAGTATGCCAATCTTTCGCCGCTGGATTCAGCTAACATGAATAAGTACGACGGCAAGTATTTCTACCAGCTTCATTTCACCAATAAAGGCGGTTTGGTGATGCCTGTAATTATTCAGTGGAATTACGAAGACGGCACTTCGGAAGTTGAATACATCAATGCGTACATCTGGCGGAAGAACGAATTGAACTTTACCAAAACCTTTGCAAAGAATAAAAAGGTTGTGTCAATTGTCATCGATCCTTATCGCGAGACTGCTGATATTGATACAGGAAACAATACCTGGCCCCGAAATGGCTCTGTCGAGCCTTCACGCTATGATGTTTTCCGCTCAAAAGGGATGGGACGTTTTGAGAACAATGATTCCAATCCGATGAAAGAGAGTTTGAAGAAGAACTGAATGAAAAATAAAACGCAAACCTCCAGTAAATATTGAAATTTCTGAAGCTTTACCGGCTTTAAGCCGGGCACGCTCTTCTCGAGACGTGCGGTAAAATCTTATGAAGTAAGCAGATGTTGAAAATTGCGAAGTTGCGTGCGACAGGCAGTGTGAATACGCAGGAGGGATGATCAGACACATTCAATTTTAAGCAGTACCTTCAATCTATCAAAAAATAATCGGAAATGAACCTCATTCACTACTATTTAATAGTTACGACTGCGGTAGTGTATTTATTATTAGTGCCTTCTTGCAGAAATAGTAATATTAAATGTAGGTCAACTACTAAGTTTATCAACCCAGTCACAAAAGTAGAATTTGTTGAAGTAGAAGGTGATTTTTTCAGGGAATTATGCAATGATACGATGGATGTGTCGCTGTGTCGTTTTGGTAGAGGAAGTAGTGGCAGAGCTTTATACTTAATAAAATACCAAGAAAGTGGAAATATTGAGAATATGTATAAATCAGGTATTTATTGTATATCAGATCAATTGGTAATTAATACTGTAAGCCACGATACCGTATCTCCTAATTCACAAGATGATTTTTTTTCCCTATATAACTTTTATTATGAAAATAAGGATACATGCAATTATCGTTATTATCCTAAATGGTGGTCAAATCGTGGCGATAGTTTAAAGGAGACCTTTGATGGATTTTGTTACCATAAATATAAATTACAATTAATTTGTGCTAGAACAGATTCAACATATATTTATATTCCCAATATTAATCTTAACAGTAAGGTAGGAGAATATTTTTCAGAGATTAAAGTTCCAGTTTATTCAGTTGTAAGAGTAAGAAGAAAATAGGGCGAGTCGGTAATGTATCACTAAATCACTTTTCGTAAAAACCGATAAATTAAGCGCTGATAATCGGTTGTGTTCAATATGGCGCTTAGCCTTAAACAAAGTATCATTATTGAGATTAATTCTCTAATTTCCAGTAAATAAATCGAACGCGCTCTCCACGAGTTTAGTAAACCCTACGAATCAGCATATCAACAGAAGATTTCAGAAACAAATCAGCCTAACAGATATTTATTTCTTCGGAAAGCTTCATTATTATTGTTTCCGATTTGTACCATCAAGACTCTTTACTTCAACTTTCCCAACGCCTCTTTCATCCGGCGCACCGCCTCTTTCAGCTTTTCATCAGATGTAGCATACGAGAAGCGGATGTAATTATCATCGCCGAAAGCGGCACCGGGCACAACGGCAACGTGGCCTTTATCGAGCAGGTACATGCACAAATCCGTGCCGCTGTTGATGGTTACGTTGCCATCGGATTTGCCGAAGAATGCTGTAACATTCGGGAACACATAGAAAGCACCGTCAGGCACGTTAACATTCAGACCCGGGATTTCACGCAAACCTTCAATCACCAGATTTCGGCGGCGCAAAAACGCGTCGCGCATCGGATGTGTGGTGGCAGGATCCATGAGCATTGCAGCGTGCATGGCTTTCTGCGTAATCGACGAAGTAGCTGAGGTAAATTGCCCCTGCATTTTATCGCAAGCCTGTGCCACCCATTTCGGGCCGGCTAAAATTCCGCCGCGCCAGCCGGTCATAGCAAAGCCTTTTGAAACGCCGCTGATGGTGATGGTGCGGTCGTAGATAAAATCAAACTGCGCCATGCTCTCATGTCCGCCAACGAAATTGATGTGCTCGTAAATTTCGTCGGAAATGATGTAGCATTCGGGTTGCTTCACAATCACCTCGGCCAGTGCGCGCAGTTCATCTTTCGTGTAAACCGTGCCCGATGGATTGCAGGGTGTGCTGAACATAAACAACCGTGTTTTCGGTGTCATGGCGGCGGCAACCTGCTCGGGTGTTACTTTGAAATTGTTTTCGATGGAGGTTGGCAGCATTACCGGAATACCTTCGGCGAGCTTTACCAATTCGATATAACTCACCCAAAACGGCATCGGAATAATCACCTCATCGCCGGGATTAATCAGGCTGAGTACCGCATTGGCAATCGACTGTTTTGCACCGGTTGATACAACAATCTGATCGGCAGTGTAGGTGAGTCCGTTATCGCGGCGGAACTTTTCGGCCACTGCTTCGCGAAGTTCGAGATAGCCCGAAACGTGCGTGTAATAGCTGAAATCGTTGTCGATGGCGGCATGGGCCGCAGCTTTAATAACATCCGGGGTTTTGAAATCCGGCTCACCAAGACTGAGGCTGATAATATCAATACCTTGAGCTATGAGTTCGCGACTTTTGCGAGCCATTGCAATGGTTTGCGGCTCTGTGAGTCGGTTAATGCGGTCTGACAGATGTGTCATTGAGTAGAAGTGCGGAAATCCGCTTTTTATAGAAAGGCCAAAACTACGAAGTAAATTGCTTCGAGCCTTATACGCGTGAAGTACAGATTAGTTCATTGGCGGGATGCCCATTTGCTCCCATTCTTCGCGGCTCGGACCAAAAACTCCGATGACCGGAAGGCCGAGTAGCCGCATTATTGTAGTAAGCTGTCCGCGATGGTGTACCTGATGCAATACCAGCACCTGAAGCACGGTAGCTTTGCTCCATTGTTCGCCATACATATCGTGCATATCGGTGAGAGAAGCATCTGTCCAGTGCGACTTGATTTGCTGTAACGCAGAAGCGGATTGTTTTTCGTAATCAGCAACCAGGTCGGCTACCGTCCACGGGGTATCGGTTTCTTCGTGGTAGCCGTCAACGACAATGCCGGTGCGTGCCAGCATTTCGCCAATGGTGTGTGTGATATGCCCGGCCAGTGTAGCTGCATCACGCACATTTTCATGTGGCTTTTGGTGGAAGTTCTTTTCGGAAAGTAACCGGAAGACGCGGAGTGTAGCTTCGCGTTCATCGTTCCAGATGGCTTCAAAATCGGCAATAGTGCGGAACATCAAGGTTTAATTAGTTGTGCCGCAAAGTTAGCATTACATCCCGGGAAATAGTGGTGCCTGAGTTTGTATTTGAGGATGCAAATACGAAATGCTTCGTACACCACCGTAAACCGTGTTATAAGGCCCGTCGAACCATGCCCAACTGCTTGGGCGGTAGATAATACGCTGAAAACCGATGACCGGGTGGATTTGCGAGGGCAGAAACAAATAGCCTTCAGTTGAAATGCCATAGGTTATGCAATTTTTCTTTTTCCCTTTTTGATTTCTGATTTTGGTAATACCCATGCGTATGCCGCCGTAATTGGTTTCGAGCAAAAGGGCACGGGTTCTCATTTTGTGCATGTATCGACCATTGTGCACACGGGTACGTGTCCGCCCGAATGAGTAGCCGTAGCGCAGCGGCATGCTGCCAAAACTTTGTTGCTCAAGGCCAATATCAATGCTCCAGCCCCAGTGAAAACCTGCTCCGAATGTGTAACCTGCTTTAACCTGCGGGGCTGCATACCACGGTAATTTATACACTGCAACTGCTGTTTGTTTTGGCCATTTCGGGAAAGCCGGCAACTGCAGCGCAATGAAAAGCGAGCAAATGAGCAATAGGTTGCGGAGCATGAAAACGGAGCTTTGGGGTATAACGTTTACGGAGTTTAAAGATACTATGATCCTGCATATTTGTTCACCCAGCCGGCATCCTGCATATCGTGGAGGAGTTTAAATGCATTTTCCTGCCAGATCGGATCGTTCCAGAAGCGGGTGCCGTAGTTTTTAAGAATGTTCTGCTGACCTTCTGAGGGGTGTTCGGGAAAACGCGCCCAGCCCGGTCCCGGCGGATTTTGGAGGAGAACCGGATAGGTGCTGTAGCCTAATTTCCAAATGTCGTCAACTACCGGACATGGATAGCCCGAACGCATGTAGATGCCGCCGATGAGGGTATCTGAAACAAAACCGCATTCTGCAATCTCGTATTTCACAAACAGGTTTTCTTTGTTTGGGTTAGCAGGATGCGGCCGGGTTCCGGAGGCGATACTCATAAACTCAAGCCGCGAGATTGTACTGCCGGTCGATTGGTGAGCCGGATCATCATACACCCGGCGGCAGCGGAAAGTAACCGGCGAACTGTTGGGGCCGGGCATCAGGGCAAAACCAATTTCGTCGCTGTAGCCCTCAGACGGGCCGCGGGCCTGCTGCAAAAGAGCCCAAACAAACAGGGCAGCCGAAACAGCAACAAATCGGGTCATGCAGATCTTTTTTACAGAAGAACGACGTTTGCAGGGGCGAAATTTCACACATTGTATTCATAATTAAAAGTTTGTGGCCGCGTTTACTCAATATCCGGCATGATTTTGCCGATAAGTGTTCAACAGCAAAGGGAAATAACTATTTTTGAAACCGGCAGAAACATTTAACTCACCCATTCGCACATTTATGGATCATTCAACTTCGCTTATTCTCTTAGATATTTTTAAAATCCTCTTGCCCTGTTTGGTTGTATTTGCAGCAGCCTATTTTACAGTGCGCAATTTTCTCGATACAGAAACCAAGCGCCGTTTAGCCGAAATACGACTGGCCAACCAGAGCGTGGTTACTCCTGTTCGTTTGCAGGCTTACGAACGCCTCGCCATTTTCCTTGAACGAATCAATCCCAATACACTTGTAACCCGTGTTCATAAAAGCGGAATGAGTGCGCGTTTGCTGCAAAGCGAACTTACAAAAGTGATTCGCACCGAGTTTGAGCATAATCTCTCGCAGCAGATTTATATGTCCAACCATTCGTGGGAAATGGTGAAAACAGCCAAAGAAGAAATCACCAAACTCGTTAACGTTGCAGCTTCTAAACTGCCTGATACAGCTACCGGAGTTGAACTCAGCCAGATGATTTTGCAAGTATCTCAACAGATCGATAAAATGCCGACACAGGTTGCTCTTGAATACATAAAGAAAGAAGTGGGACAAGTTTTTTAAGTTTCCCTTCGGGAAGTGTTGAGTGTTGAGTGTTGAGTGTAAAACGTAACGTATAATCTATACTTCAAATGCCGCTTTGCGGCATTTTTTTATGATAGCCAGCCAGAAATTGGATGAATACAATTTCTGGGCTGTAGATGATTTGTTTTGTATGCTCATTACTGCTGAACTACAAGGATTTCGTTCCGGATAGCTGTACCTCGTGTTAAGCGAAATGTATAAACTCCATTTGTTAATGATTCAATGTTTACGGTGTGTTGTCCGCTCAGATCAAATGATGTTATTTGTTCCTCATAAATTAACTCACCGGTTAAGGAATAGATACTGATTAAGATTAATTCAGTATCAGAATTTTCAAATTGCAGTGTGACATTATTTTTTGCCGGATTGGGATAGAGTCGAATATCGTTTTTCTCCGTTTTCTGGTCCAGTCGAAGATTCGAATTAGAGTGTAATGATCGTCTGAAGCCTATTTTAGTTGAATAATTTGCATCGTGCTGATACCAGCAAAAATATGTTGTACCGTTTTGATAATTGCCGATACGACAGTCGGTAACACTTGGGGCATACTGATGATCGATATTGTCCGAATTCACAAGTGAGTAGTTGCTTGTCCAATTTGTTGCATAATTACCGTTCGATTCAAGTTTTCGCGACAAAATATCAAATCCGTTTAACCCATATTGTGAAAACTGATCATGATAAGCCCATCCAATAACTATATAATTTTCAGAATAGGTTATACAAGGCATTGCATTAATACTTTGCCTGTCAATAGCGTTAATATTGTTGATTAAAACAGGTGCTGAAATTGCGCCGTAATAATTTACAACAGCCAGAATATCGTAAGTATTATTCCCCGGATCATGATCGGTGAAGGTAACCCCCCAATTATTGAACGCATTCAGATTTGAATTTGTCCATTGTGTGGATATTCGGGGAGCTTTTAACCAACCACTGTTAGACGTATAAATATTATTTTCTGTATTACCGTTCCCCACTCCCAATTGCAATTGTGTAACCGGTAACTGATGAACAAGTATCTCTTCAGTTCCAGCATGATCATTAATACATGTAATGTAAGCCGTTTCCTGAAGAGGAGTTGTTGGTGAATAAATTGATACATCAGGCTGCCTGCACGATACATTGTTCGTAAAATGTGTGCTAATCGGAATCGGGCTGACCGGCAATTTTAGTCCGGTGCTAATATTAATAGTTTGTGACCAGATTGTGTCGGTTTTCTGGTAAACAATCACTACAATTCCTCCGGCAGTAATATCTGCATTTGGACATAAAATTGGTGCATCTGAGGTTGATTGTGCTATCAGTACTGGAGAGCCGAGGTATGACCAGAATGTAGATAATTGATCGGCTCTCTGATAGCGCTGGATGTAAAGACGTGTTTCATTAAGTGCATCAGTAGCTATAAATACAGATAATGCTCTAACTCCTGATGAGTTTACAACAATATCAGGATCGCCCATTTCGGCCTGTGCGTTTATGGTTACATTATTGGCTAACGCCATCTGATAACCTGAATAAAAGCTATTCTTTACCCAGTATAATGAAGGATTTGAGCCATCAGATACCATTAAATACATTGAACGTGAGCCGGTAGAATTTTGCCAGTAATCTGCTCCTGTATTTTGTACCTTATTACTGTTGCTCGACGCAATATAGTTGTCTGGAGAAGAAGTTGGATAAATCTGAGCATCAGCATCAAGGGCAGCAACAGTCAGCACCGTAAAGAGTACGTTGTTTTTCATGTTCAGCAGATTTAGTGGGTAGATGTTTGTTATACCACTGTTTTAACAGATAAGTTACTTTAGTTTAATATTTAATTGATTTTAATCAATTGTAAGCGTTTTTGTTTGAAAATGAGTAATCAGATATCGTTATGTTTTTGCATTGAAAATTGTTTTCTGGGTGTAGGTGTTCTTTTTTAATGAATGAAAAACAGTAGAAAGGTTGAGCCAGATCATAGTAATCAAGGGTTGTATATTTGTTTGAAATGCCAGTGAAGACACCCCAAAATGTCAGACTCATAGCAACAGCGACTAAATGCAATTGTATTTTTATGGATCAGGCAGCTTCAATACTCATTCATCTTATTTTTTCCGACCTTAGCGGCTATGCAACCTACCCAGCACGAACAAGAGCGCAAAGCGCAATTTTTGACTGATTCAGGAATCGAAATTGCCCGGACTTATCCGAAAGCAGATATACCGGAAGAGCAACCCGGAGAGTTTCCATTTACGCGGGGCGTACAACCTACTATGTATCGCGGTAAGTTGTGGACAATGCGGCAGTATGCCGGTTTTTCTACAGCCGAAGAATCCAATGCCCGCTATCATTATCTGCTTAAAAACGGAACTACGGGTCTTTCAGTAGCGTTTGATTTGCCTACTCAAATAGGTTATGATTCGGATCACGTTTTTTCTGAAGGAGAAGTAGGGAAATCGGGTGTGGCAATAGACTCGCTGCGGGATATGGAAATTTTGTTCGGCGGGATTCGGTTGGATGAGGTAACCACATCAATGACCATTAATTCAACCGCCTCTATTTTGCTGAGCATGTATATTGCGCTGGCAAAGAAACAGGGAGCTGATGTAAAGAAGATTTCGGGTACCATTCAGAATGATATCTTGAAAGAGTATGCAGCCCGCGGCACCTATATTTATCCGCCGAAGCCGTCGATGCGAATAATCACCGATATTTTTGAATACTGCAGCAATGAAGTACCGAAATGGAATACCATTTCAATTTCGGGATATCATATTCGCGAAGCAGGTTCAACCGCTGTTCAGGAGCTGGCCTTTACTTTGGCCAACGGCAAAGCTTACCTGAAAGCAGCAATTGAGAAAGGCTTAGACATTGATGTATTCGCCCGCCGGCTTTCGTTTTTCTTTAACGCTCACAACAATTTCTTAGAGGAAATAGCCAAGTTCCGCGCCGCACGCCGCATGTGGGCACAAATTACCAAAGAGTTGGGGGCTAAAGACCCGCGCTCAATGATGCTGCGTTTTCATACACAAACCGGTGGATCAACACTTACTGCACAGCAGCCGCAGAACAATATTGTACGTGTTACGCTTCAGGCAATGGCCGCTGTTATGGGCGGAACTCAATCGCTGCATACCAATGGTTTTGATGAAGCACTTGCTTTGCCAACCGAAGAAGCAGCCCGGATAGCGCTGCGCACCCAGCAGATTATAGCCAACGAAAGCGGCATTGCCGATACTGTTGACCCGCTTGCCGGTTCATGGATGGTAGAGGCACTCACCAATGAAGTGGAAGCCAAAGCCTGGGAATACATCCAAAAAATTGATGCCATGGGTGGCGCTGTTGAAGCCATTGAACAAGGCTACATGCAGGATGAAATTGCTGCATCTTCATACGTTTATCAAACCGGAATCGAAAGCGGCGAAAAAGTAATTGTAGGCGTAAACAAATTTACCGTGCAGGAACCACCCATGGAAAATCTGTTTACTGTTGACGACAGCATCCGCACACAGCAAATGGCCAAGTTGCAAACCCTGCGCAGCGAACGCAACAACGAAGCCGTACAGCAACACCTCAGACGCATCGAAGAAGCCGCCAAAGGAACCGAAAACCTGATGCCGCACATCCTCACTGCCGTAGAATCATACGCAACCCTCGGCGAAATTGCTGATGTTATGCGTGGCGTTTACGGCGAGTTTAAATAACAGAGCGGTTGACAGAGCGAGAGCGGAGAATGAGAGCGAAAGTATTCGCATCATTCTCCGCTCTCTTTTTCGCTCTGTTTCTGTTTCTCGCTCTGTAGTAGTCTATGCTTTTTTACCTTAATGCTTCACAGTGTCTTCAACAATAACAAAAATTTCTTCGTTGTCTTTTTTCATCAGGTAATGCTCGCGGGCAAATTTTTCGAGTTGTTTGGGGTTGCTGCGTAATTCCTGAATTTCGTTTTGGTTGCGTTTGATTTCGTTGGTGTAATAATCGCGTTCGGATTCCAGCTTCTTTACTTCTGCGCGGCGTTCCATTTGTGTAAACAGGTCGTTACGGTCGAAAAAAAGCAGCCAGATCGTTAAGCCAACGATAACCAGCAGGTATTTGTTTTTGAGGAATGACGGAATACGG
The DNA here is from genome assembly GCA_943371015.1 of Synechococcus sp. UW140. GTDB lineage: Bacteria > Bacteroidota > Bacteroidia > Palsa-965 > Palsa-965. Next base: position 15,026 of record CALRTD020000036.1, read on the forward strand.
TCGAATAATTTCACAGATCAAAAGTAGTTGAACAAGTTGAGTTGTTCCTACCTGTGGATAACTTAGGCGAATTGTTAATTGCTGCTTCCGAAATACTTTGCTGCTTTATAGTTGCGTTTCTACCTGATTATCCAATCCAAACAATGAGAAAAATTGCTCCTTTTATAGCCTTATTTCTTCTGCTCGGACTTGTGCTGGCTTACTCGATTTCTGAATCGGTGGCTTATCCTGCACACAAAGGCAGCAATTTCAGGAGCGGACAGCTTTCCAATGCCCGGGTGAAAAATGCGTATCAACTCAAATGGAACAGAATTCGCAGTCAACTTGCCCGGCTCGGAACCGACAGCACTTCGTTTCAGCTTTTTCTCCGGGCTTTTAAAACAGAGGGCGAGTTTGAAATTTGGGTGAAATCTGCAAAGCAGTCCGAATTTAAACTTTATGCCCAATGGCCAATCTGCGCAGCATCCGGAACTCCCGGTCCGAAACGTTGTCAGGGCGATGGACAGGTGCCAGAAGGTTTTTACCATATCAATGTGTTTAATCCGGCCAGTGCTTATCATCTTTCGCTTGGCGTTAGCTATCCGAATGCTTCTGATAAAGTGTTTGCCTGCAAGAAAGATCCCGGCGGTGCAATTATGATTCACGGCAACTGCGTAACCATCGGCTGTATTCCGCTTACCGACGATAAAATTCGTGAGCTGTATGTTTTAGCTGTGGAAGCGAAGGATGCAGGACAGCAAAAAATCCCGGTACATATTTTTCCTGCCCGCATGAGCAATGAAAAAATGGCTGCACTCAAAAAGGAATATACTGATACTGCTGTACACAAATTCTGGAGTAATCTCCAGCCGGGCTACACTGCGTTTGAAAATTCGCATACACTTCCTTCTA
>CALRTD020000037.1:0-15769 GCA_943371015.1 Synechococcus sp. UW140
AATAGTTTATCTGTTTCCGCACAATCTTCGGTTTCGGTATGATTTAACCAAGCTCGAAGGCCGTCCGTGGCCTTACGATAAGTTAGTTGCGCCGTTTGACTTTGCGATTCGTAAGAGTGCGGTTGAACTGGATGCCGAACAATCAGAACTGCGCACCAGCCGTAAGCTTTATTTCCGGGCCGATTCGGCTGTTACTGCGGCGGCAAAACAACGTGCGGCTGCAAGCGGAAATACCGAACTGAAACAGTTCTGCGATTCGGTTTATAACCGGGGCGTGTTTGCCTGGCCCAAAGGAATTGCCGCCGAAGAAGCGATCATGCTGATCACCGGAAGCGTGGCCGAAGAACAGCCTGTGAACCGGTTTGCGCTGCGCGAAAATGTCCGCTCAGCCTTTAAACAACGCTTTCCCGAATTACAGCCTGATTCGTTTATCACCGTTAGCATCCGCTATGATGAAGTACTTACTGAGCGGTTTTTGAAACAATCGCTCAGCAATATTTCGGAAACCCGAGGTGCAGTGAGCCGCGATGAATTATTAGTTGACCGCGGCGAAATAGTTGATGAGAATATTTACCTCCGGCTGCTTTCGCTGCAGGAAGATTTTGAGGCACGAAGCTCCGGCGACAGCGGTTTCTGGCAATTGATTGGCGGACAATTACTGCTGGTTGCTTTTTGTTTATTTGTATTGTTTCAGTTTCTGCGTTTGTTTCGCCGCGAAGTGCTGGCCAATGATGCCTGGCTGCTGTTTATTCTTTTGTTTGTAGTGCTCACCGTGTGCATGTCGTATCTGCCGGCGTTGTTTGAAGGCGTTCCGATTCTGGCTTTGCCGTTCTGTATTCTGCCTGTAGTGATGCGTGCTTTTTTCGACACACGCATTGCGTTGTTTGTGCATCTGATTACCATTTTCATCATTACCATGACCTTGCCCGGCGATCAGTTTGAGTTTGCATTCATTCAGATTTTGAGCGGCATTGTAGCTATTTTCAGCATTGCCAGTATGCGCAACCGTTCGCAGTTGTTCTTTTCGGTAGTAATTATTCTCGGCGCATATACCGTGTTGTATGCCGGACTGAAATTCATCACCGAAGCTGATCTGCGTTTGGTGGAATGGCGGGTGCTGCGTCATTATGCCATCAGTGCTTTGCTGGTTTTGCTGGCTTATCCGCTCATTTTTTCGTTCGAGAAAATTTTTGGGTTTGTGTCGGATGTAACATTGCTTGAACTTTCAGACACCAACAATGCTCTGCTTCGCGAGCTGGCCGAACGCGCACCGGGCACATTTCAGCACTCGCTGCAGGTTGCTAATCTGGCTGAGTCTGCCATCCGCAGCATTGGCGGAAACCCGCTGCTGGTAAGAACCGGCGCGCTGTATCACGATATCGGCAAAGCTGATATGCCGCTTTACTTTATCGAAAACCAGAGCACCGGTGTTAATCCGCACAACGAACTCAGCTTCGAGGAAAGTGCAACAATTATCATCGACCATGTAATCCGCGGTATCGAAAAAGCCAAAGCCGCCAAGCTCCCTGATATCATTACCGATTTTATCCGCACACACCACGGTACTACCAATACGGCCTACTTCCTTACGCTCTACAAACGCAACAATCCCGATGAAGTGGTGGACGAAGAACTGTTCCGCTATCCCGGTCCGGAGCCGTATTCAAAAGAAACTGCCGTGCTCATGATGGCCGATGCTACCGAAGCATCATCGCGGAGTCTGACGCAATATGATGTGGAAAGCATCGACCGTTTGGTTGAAACCATTATCGACCATCAGGTAGAGCAGAAGCAGTTCAACAATTGTGATATTACACTGAAAGACATTTCAACGATAAAAAAGATATTTAAAAAGAAGCTGCGCAGCATTTACCATGTGCGGGTGGCTTATCCAAAGTAAGCCGGTTGTGCAGCCTGCAAAATCAAAGGATTTTGTATTTTTGCCTTCATACTGAATAATAATCAGCCATTCCTATGGGCCGTATTTTCGAGAAACGCAAACACAAAATGTTTAAACGCTACGCCACTATGGCGAAGCAGTTTACCAAAATCGGGAAAGAAATTGCCATTGCTGTTCGTGCTGGCGGTCCTGATCCCAATACCAACGCACGTCTTCGCCTGGTGATGCAAAATGCCAAGGCGGTGAACATGCCCAAAGATCGTGTTGATGCTGCTATTGCCAAAGCCGCAGGAAAAGCAGATACCGAAAACTATCAGGAAGTTGTTTACGAAGGCTATGGCCCCGGAAACGTGGCCATTGTAGTTGAAACGGCAACCAACAATCCCACACGCACTGTTGCCAACGTTCGCATGCACTTTAACCGCTGCGATGGTGAAATGGGCAAGAGCGGTTCACTCGATTTTCTGTTCGAACGCAAAGGCGTTTTCCGCATCAACACCACCGGTCACGATATCGAATCACTTGAACTTGATCTGATTGACGCAGGTCTCGATTCAATTGATCCCGGCGATGAAAACGATGCAATGGTATATTGTGCATTCACTGATTTCGGTGCAATGCAGAAAGGTCTCGAAGCCCTGAAAATTGAAGTGCTGGAAGCCAAACTCATGCGCATCCCTACATCTAACACCGGACCACTCACCGGCGATACGCTCGAAAAATTCAACAAACTGATTGAGCGTTTAGAAGAAGATGAAGATGTGCAGGAAGTATTCCACAATATGGTGGATGCGGATGATGAAGAGTAAATGTAATGTTGAATGATGAGTGCTGAATGTTGAATCGCTCTGAATATAAAAAATGGCTGTCGGAATTCCGGCAGCCATTTTTGTTTGAGATGGTTTCGTGTTAATCAGCCGGAACGAATTGTCCTCGGTTATAAATTCCATACACTTTGCCTTTCAGCTTTGTGCCGGGTAGCGGTGTGTTTCTGGAAAGGGAGCGGATGTTTTGTTTCTCAAATGTCCATTCGGCATCGGGAGCAAAAAGTGTAACGTTGGCTGTTGCGCCTTCTTCGATCTTCGGAATTTCAAGACCGGCAATTTGGCGCGGTTCGTGGCAGAAGACTTCAACCAGTCGTTCTGCCGAAAGTTGCGGTGCGGCTGTTCGTGCTAATGCAAACGCACTTTCCAGTCCGAGCATTCCGAAATGCGCGAGGTCAAATTCTACCACTTTCGATTCAGCATCTTCGGGCAAATGTCCGCTGGTGATGCAGGAAATTGTTCCGTCGGTAAGACCGGCAATAAGTGCTTCGCGGTCTTCGGTGCTGCGCAGAGGTGGATTTACTTTATAGTTCGTATCAAAATCGGCCAGTGCTTCGTCGGTCCAGAACAGGTTGGCCGCGTGAACAGCAGCAGTAACCGCCAAGCCTTTTGCTTTTGCATCGCGCACTAACTGCACGCTGCGGGCAGTGCTCAGCGCCATGAGGTGAATAGGAGCGCCCGCATATTCGGCTAAGTAGATATTTCGGGCTACCATGAGTTCCTCTGCCAGCGCCGGAATGCCTTTCAGGCCAAGTGAGGTGCTCATTACACCTTCGTGCATTTGTCCGCCTGCCGAAATGCTTTTATCGTCGCAGCGGACATGAATTCTGCCGCCGAAGTTATGTGCATACATCAGCGCTCGCACCAGCAGGCCGGAGTGATAAACCGGCTGATTGCCGTCGGTAAACGCTTTAGCGCCGGCCAGGTGCATATCATACAGTTCGGCAATGTCTTTACCTTCGGTGTTTACGGAGAGTGCTCCGGCAGGTACAAGTTCTGCCGCAAAGCTGGCCGAGCGGCGCAGCACATAGTCAATGCCTGACTTTGTTTGCGTAACCGGATGGGTGTCGGGCATGACCAGTACGGCTGTAAATCCGCCTGCCGCCGCCGCTGCCGCACCGCTTTCCAGCGTTTCGCGGTGTTCGAAACCGGGATCGCAGAGGTGCGCCTGTAAATCCATCCAGCCCGGCGAAAGCTGCAAGCCCTGTGCCTCGTGAACAGTTGCATTTCCGGCTTCCAGCGCATCGGCAATGCGTACAATGCGTCCGTTTTCAACCAGCACATCGGTGGTGCGGTTGTGGTTTGCGCTGCCGGGAGCGGTAATGGTGACCTTACGGAAAAGATGGCTTTGCATGGCAATCAGGTTCAGGCAGGTTGTTCGGTAACTGGTTTGGGTGTGGTTTTCCAGAAGCGCAGCAGTAAGACTTCGGCAAGCAAAAAGCCCAGTACAAGCCAGATGCAGGTTTTCCAGAGTCGTATGCCGTAATCGCGTTCAGTTAATGTTTGGGTGATGCCTTTTCCTTCATCATTCAAAATCGAGAAATGATCGAGATGTGCTGCTGAAAGCTTTTCGGTGAGTTCGCCGCTGCTCAGCGGAAGCATATCTGATTCTAAGCGGTTGAAGTTGAACGCGGCGCCGGTGAGCTGGGTTTTATCCTGCATGACCAGATAATTACCCGATTCACGCAGTTGAGGCACATCAAGCCGGGTACGACCGTTGAGCACGCTGTGCGCGGGGATAAGATCGAAGTTGCGCGATTTTTCGGTGAGGTGAAACACCTGATCGGCGCCGGCTTTTACTTCGCCGAGATCAATGACGGAATTACCGCCAATGGTGTAAAACAGCGGACGGCGCACTTGCGAAAACAGGGCAGCCTGATACAGCGTAGGCACAAATACCGCATGCCGCGGAAAATTACTCCACTCTGTATTGAGCGGCACTGCACACAGGTAAACAGCGCCCGATCCCGACGAATTGGATGCGCAGAACACGCTGCCGCTCCGCAAACGCAGCAGCTCGGTTTGCGTTGTACTAACTGCATTGGTGATCCGGTAATGATCGTTTACAACGGGCAAATCGATATTCTGATCGGTGCGTGTAAAAACACCCTGGTAGAGCGGATGTGTGTAGTTGATGCGGTCAACGGCGGTGCGGACGGTGTCTTTTCCGCTGAGCGTATTGCTGCCGATACTCGACAGGAACTGATTCCAGCTTTGCAGATCGGCATCTTCGCCGGGGAAAGCAAACAGGCTGCCGCCGTTCTCCACAAAGCGTTTCAGCTCAACTGCCAAGCCGGATGAAATGGTGTTAAGTGAGTTGAGGATGATAAAGCGCTGTGTTTGCAGCGAACCATAATCGAGGCGGGTTTCGTCGGCTGCGGTATATACAAAAGCGGAGTCTTTACCGAAAAGTGCTGTCAGAAATGCACTGCTTTCGGCTTGCGGTGTACCCGGCTCAGCGGTGGCGTTTATGGAAAGCACCTCAAGCCGTTCGGCTACATCAAACGAAAACCAGAAACGGTCGTCGAACGTAACCGGGTAGTCGTTGATTTCAATTAAGCCTTGCTGGAGTCCGGTTTCGCGAACGGTGAAGGCGATTACTGTATCGGCAGTGCTGTTGGCTGCGATGCTGAAACTGGAAGGTGTCCGAGCTTCGCCGTTAATGTACAGCCGCATCGGAACGTTTTCGAGATCCTGATCAGCGCGGCTGCGCAGGCGAACATGCAACTGTTCAGTTTGTCCGGCACGGCGCACGGGCGAATCAAACCAAACCGAATCTACATATACGTTGTTGCGGTTTTGAGCGACAACCGGCAGCAATCTTACCCGCAGCGATGTGTCAGCTTTGATTGCGGCAACATCAGAAATGCTTTTCTGAAAATCGGAAATCAGAAACGACTGCCGGTTGCCGGAAGCGATATTGCCCGCGCTCATCAGCACATCCTGCTGGCGGGTAATTACTTCAGACAGTTTGCGCACAGCAGGCGAGGGCTTTACTTCATCCAGCAGCTGCAGGAATTCTTCGCGGGTTACGAGGCGCTGGTGCCGGCCTTCAAAATCGTTGGTGAGCAGCTGAAAGCGGTCGGCGGCTGTGTAAGCCATGGCAATGTCGCGGGCATTTTTCCGAGCCTCGTCAAGCAGTGTGCCGCTTTTGTTAACGGCTTCCATGCTAAACGAATTGTCGATCCAGATGCTCACGATTTTTTGCCCGGCACGGAGATTCATGTTTTCGCGCGGGAGGAAAGGCTGGGCAAATGCAAAGACCAAAAAAGCAAGCGCCAGCATACGACAAGCCAGTACCAGCAGGTGTTTCAGTCTCGATTTCGATTGAGTTTCGAGCTGTACTTCGCGCAGAAAGCGGACATTGGTAAAGTAAACCCGACGAAATTTCCTGAAATTGAAAAGGTGAATAATGATCGGAATTGCTAAAGCAGCCAGCGCAAAAAGGAAATACGGGTTAACGAATTTCATCGTGAGCAAATATACTCATAGTTCATGTATTCACACTGCTTTTGAGTATGTCAGATTTGGGCAATTGTGTATTTATTTACTGCTGAGCAAAATGTGTTTAATGCACTTTTCATCTTTAGTCTTGAGGCAAGATTAGCAGTAACTTACGTGTAGCTACATCTGATTTCAAGCAATGGTGAACAGTGTGTGCGGCCTAAAATCGCTTATTGTTTAGTATTTTTAAAACCAGAGCTTTCATCTTACGTCACATCAAAATCATTGTTCGTATGAATCCATTTTGGTTTAAGATCCTGAATAAATCGTTAGGCAATAATCTAACTACCGACCCCAATACCTACTTTAATTCGGCTTACCGTCAGGCCAAGCGTTATCGTGAGTTAAAAATTACGCTGCGGCGGCATATAAAAGACACACTTTTTATCATTGCAGGTATTTTCTCGGCTGCATTCGGCTTAAAAGGTTTTATTCTGTACAATGAATTTATTGACGGCGGTGCAACCGGAATTGCGCTGCTGACCTCGCAGGTACTTGGTGTTCCGCTGTATCTTCTCATTATTGCAGTTAACATTCCATTTGTTTTGATGGGCGCGAAAGTACTCGGTCGCGCATTTGCCATTAAAACCGCTTTAGCTATTTCGGGACTGGCGCTTTGTCTGGCTACCGTTCATTTTCCGGAGGTAACACAGGAAAAATTATTAGTAGCTGTTTTCGGTGGATTTTTTTTGGGAGCAGGCATCGGGCTAAGTGTTCGGGGAGGTGCTGTTATTGACGGAACCGAGGTACTGGCTATTTTCATCAGCCGCAAAACCAGCGCCACCATCGGCGACATTATCATTATCATCAACATTGTAATTTTTGGCGCTGCCGCCTGGCTGCTTTCTGTAGAAGCCGCTCTTTATTCGATGATTACCTATCTGGCCGCCTCAAAAACACTCGATTTTATTGTTGAGGGCATAGAAGAATACATTGGCGTAACCATAGTTTCCAGCCACAGTGACGACATCAGAATGATGATTATCGAAAACATGGGACGCGGCGTCACCATCTACAAAGGCGAACGAGGCTACGGAAAAACAGGTTTTTCAAACAAAGAGATTGATATTCTATACACTGTAATTACCCGCCTCGAGCTCTCAAAACTCAACACCGAAATCGAGAAAATAGATCCGTCAGCATTTGTAGTCATGAACAGCGTAAAAGACACAAAAGGAGGAATGATAAAACGAAGACCGCTTTCACATTGAGTTTTTGAAATGAGTACGTTCTCCCCGACAAAACAGAGTTACCGAGTCATACATTTCAAAATACATCCCTAGTTGAACGATTAACAGTTCCAAGCTTTCGTGATTGTAAGCTCCTCAGCTGTTGCTGGCGTACACAATTGTAAGCTACAAAGCCGTATCTGCAGAGCTTTCACTATTTGGAGATACTAAGCCATCATAATTGCTAGTTCCTAAGCCATCACAATTGCTAGTTCCTAAGCCATCACAATTGCTAGTTCTTAAGCTTTCACAATTTCTAGCTACTGAGCTTTCACTATTTTTTGTCCTCCTGAGCGGTAGTCGAAGGGGGACAAAAAATAGTGAAAGCGATGCAGTAACCCCGAGCTGCATCGCTTTTCACGTTATACCTGCACCGGGCGGTGCAAGAATGTGAGACAAATTTATAACCGCGATTATACATTGTCAAGTCTTTTCGTCGAAAAGTCGATAAAAAGTTATTAAAGGTCGTATGATAGTCTTAATTTGTCGAAATACGGGATGAGTGGTTTGCGGGTTTTGTTGACTATAAAGTAATTTTCTCTTTCTGAACGTTTCCGCGATTGTCGGTTATAATCAGGTAATACTGTCCGCGCGGCAGAACATCGTTTCCGTTTTCGTTCTTTTTTATCCTGACAGGTGCTTTGGTTGATTTGAGCCAGTCGGTAAAGTCGGCGGAGGCGGCTGAGTCAATTTCGGTTGAGAATACGAGGCGGTTGATGCCTGTTTCGCAGGTGTCGGTCTGGCTCATCAGTAGTACCGATTCATCTTCGTTCTTCAGTTCTGCAGTTACAATTCCCGGAGTTTTCATCAACCAACTGGCATAAATTTCGCTTGCCAGCGGTTGGTCATTATTGCTATTTGTCTTGACTGATAAAACATTGATATTGAGCGCACTATTAATAGTATTCTTATTCAACAGTTGAAGATCAGAAATGCTGGCTTTGTAGATCGAGCGGCCATGTGTACCTACTAAAATTTCGTGCTCGCGGGGGTGAATAACAATGTCGTGAACAGCAACAGCGGGCAAGCCGCCGGTCATACGCATGGTCGTTTGCCCGCGGTCGAAACTGCAGTACAAGCCGTTGTCGGTGCCCATGAAAAGCAGGTCAGGATTCACCGGATCTTCGCGAATAACGTTTACCGGTTCGGCGGGCAAATCGGTGGCTATGGGCTTCCAGTTTGCGCCAAAATCATCAGAAACATAAACATAAGGCGCAAAATGGTCCCACTGAAAACCGCTGAGCACCGCATACACCCGACCTTCTGCATGAGCTGAGGCAATTACACGGTTTACCCGTAAATGCTGCGGCAGCTGGTCTGAAATGCGCGTCCAGGTTTCGCCGCCGTTTTTAGAGACGTGGATTAGGCCATCATCGCTGCCGGTGTACAGCAAACCAAACTTCAGCGGCGATTCGTGAATGGTACTCAGCGTTCCGTAAGGCACATCGCCGGTGCGGCCGCCGCGGGTTAAATCGGCAGAAATTGCAGTGAACTGATCGCCTTTGTTCATAGAGCGGAACAGCCGCTGAGCACCCATGTACAAAATATCAGGATTGTGCACCGAAAGCCAGATCGGCGCCTGCCAGTTGAAGCGCAGCGGCGGTTCGCCAAGCGTGTTTTGCGGACGCACTTCCGATGATTCGCCGGTTAATCGGTTAACTCGTCCGTAATGCCCAAACTGATAGCCGGTGTACACGGTAACATTATCGCGCGGGTCAACCATCACCTGCATGCCATCGCCGCCATAAATGAAACGGTAGGGATACTGACCGCTATCGTACCAGCTCAAACTGGCTTCGTAGTTCGACGGGCCGTACCAAACGCCGTTATCCTGCAAACCTCCGTAAACATTGTAAGGCGTGGCCATATCCACATTTATGGCGTAAAACTGTCCAACAGCAGGCGTATTGGCTTTGAACCAGCTCTTTCCGTTATCCCACGAAATATTTACACCGCCGTCGTTTCCGTTGATGAGATGTCCGGCGCGTTTCGGGTTTATCCAGAGGGCGTGGTGATCGCCGTGCTGATTGGCTCCGTCGGTTGGGGCGAATGTTTTTCCGCCGTCGGTACTGTGCAGCAGCGAAACGCCGGCAATCCAGATTTCATCTTTGTTGAATGGCGAAACCCATATTTTGCCGAAGTAGTAGCCGTAGGTATAAAACAAGTCGCTGAGTTCGCTGTCGCGGCTTACTTTGCTCCATGTTTTGCCGCCGTTTTCGGAGCGGTAGACTTCGGCACCAATAATCGGGCGGTTGAACAGGTCAACATTGGCATCCGAAACAAAATCGGCGAGGGCAGCGGGCTGGAGTGTTCCGGCGCTGACCTGTGCGGTAACTGATGCGGCGGTGTGCTGTGCCGGAAACTCGTTGCGGCGGAGCCAGGTTTCGAGTTGTGCCTGATCGAGTTTCAGAAATTCCTCTTTGCTCATCTTCCGGAAGCGGTTGGGCGAGAGGCCGGGTTTTGCAGGACCTTCGGGCAGCTTTACGGTTTGGTTATCAACAACAGCATAGAGCAGTTGCGGATTTCCCGGAAAAACAGCCAAACCAATGCGCCCGATGTTGTTGCCAGCCGGAAAGCCACTGGCGGCAGTAGTCAGCTGTGTCCATGTTTCGCCGCCGTCGGTGCTTTTCCAGATTCCGGTTCCGGCGCCGGCTTCTGTAAAGTTCCATGCCCGGCGCTGGCGGTGCCAGGTGATGGCATAGAGCACATTCGCATCGGCCGGATCGGGCACAACGTCAATAACGCCGGTGTTTTCGTCAACAAAAAGTGTTTTGCGCCAGGTGCGGCCGCCGTCGGTAGTTTTATAGAGTCCGCGCTCGGCCGAAGGTGAGTAGAGGTGTCCGATAGCGGCAACCCAAACTGTGCCGGGCTGCGACGGATGCAGCAGTACTTTGCCGATGTGGTGTGTTTCCTCAAGACCGCGGTGCTGCCAGGTTTTGCCGCCATCGGTACTGTGAAACATTCCGGTGCCGGCATACGATGAGCGGCTGGAATTGGCTTCGCCGGTTCCGATCCAGATTTCGGGGCTGGCCGGATTGTTCCAGTTGACAGCAATATCGCCAACCGTAATGCTCGATTGCTGATCGAACACCGGCGAAAACGTAGTGCCGTTGTTACCGGTAAAAAACACACCGCCCGAAGCATAAGCCACATAAAACCGAGTCGGATCAGCAGGATCCGCATCCAGATCAGTAACGCGGCCGCTCATAATTGTAGGTCCGATGCTGCTGAATTCCACATTCTGAACCAGCGAGCGCTGTTCGGCAGCTTTTCGTTTTTCAAGAGCCGCCATGCGTTCGGTTGCCGGCGTTGGCTTGGGTTCTGCCGAGGCAGGAGGGTCGGAAACCGGTTTGGCTTTTTGAGCAGATAGTGTTCCGGCTGCAGCAAGCAGGAGGATGAAATTCAGAAGCTGTTTCATTGATGTGTTCAGTAAATTGATCGGCAGTGTTGAGCGGAAAGCGAAAATACGGATAAGTTGAAATGTGGTGCCGAACCAGTTACTTATCCGAAAATCGTTTGACTAAAACCTGTCGGATTTTCATCAGACCTAATGTCAAAATGAATGAATACAATAAGAGCAAGGGATCTGCAACAAGAAATCGGAATGAGTGTTCTGCATTTGAATTATACTTCAGCTCTTTAAAAACAGCTTCAACGGTATAAATTATTCCGGCAATTGAAAAAAACAGAATTAGGATTTCAATAAATAATTCTGACAGTTTGAAGTTTGGTGAGACTAGTCCAATGCGCTCCATAAACAACCATAACATCAGATTCGGAACACTTATAAAAAGAGTACTGCTCAGTAGAATTGTAACAGAAAGCAAGATGTCTGTTTCAGCAATATCACTATTTCCGCCAATTAAGATAATAACCGCGCATGCGATTACTGTCGCTAATGTTGTCAACAGAATTATAGAAAGATACTTGTTCATGAACACAGCCTTTTTACAGTAAAGTAAATGCACAAAAGATTACGGTGTTTTTATCCAAATCAAATAAGTATAAACGATTAGAAGTTGAACTATTATAAGTAGTCGTATCCGGCGCAATGCAATAAGCTGCTTACACTTATATGTAAGTCCCGCATCGTCAGATGTTTTGATCGTCTGCTTTAAAATACTGTGACGCAGATTTGAGTAAGTAAAGGCTAATTTCACTTTTATGTGATTATTGATTTTATATTCAATCAAAGCACATAAAACGTAAATAATGAAGCATATTATCGTGTGAACTTCTACAGCACTCATTTTTGAAATCAGATCCTGTGCAGTTAAACATTGAACAGCAGATCGAATTTACTACTTCTGCGACCGTTCTTTCAACGCCTTTTCCAAAGCAAACATTTCATCGCGCAACCTTGCCGCTTCCATAAAGTCCATGTCTTTAGCAGCGTTTTCCATTGCGCGTTTGGTTTTGGCAATGGCTTTTTCGAGCTGTTCGTTGGTCATGTAAAGCACAACAGGCTCGGCAGCGAGGCTAACTGTACGATCAGGTTCAATGTAGGCTTTGCGCTCTTCGGCTTTTTTGCGGTCGTTTTTGCCGCGTGTTTTTTCGAGCACCATCGCCATCGAGTCTTTGTCTTTCATGATTTGCGTTGGTGTAATTCCGTGCTCGAAGTTGTAAGCAATCTGTTTGCGGCGGCGGCGCTCGGTTTCGTCTATCGTTTTTCGCATCGAGTCGGTAATGCGGTCGGCATACATGATGACCCGTCCGTTTACATTTCGTGCGGCGCGGCCTACTGTCTGCACTAACGAACGCTCAGAACGCAGGAAGCCTTCTTTGTCGGCATCCATAATGGCAACGAGCGAAACTTCCGGCAAGTCAAGACCTTCGCGCAGCAGGTTGATGCCTACGAGCACATCAAAAACGCCTTTTCGCAGATCGGTCATGATTTCCACGCGTTCCAGTGTGTCCACATCCGAATGGATATAGCGGCTGCGAATACCGAGGTTTACGAAGTACTTGGTTAATTCCTCGGCCATGCGTTTGGTAAGCGTGGTTACCAGTACGCGTTCGTCTCGCGCTACCACTTTTTCGATCTCGTCCAGCAAATCATCCACTTGCTTATCGCTTGGTCTTACTTCAATGATCGGATCGAGCAGGCCGGTGGGACGGATGAGCTGTTCAACCACAATGCCTTCTGATTTCTGCAGTTCAAATTCGGCAGGTGTTGCACTCACGCATACTAATTGCGGAATCATGCTTTCAAACTCATCGAATTTAAGCGGACGGTTATCCATGGCCGCCGGCAATCGGAAGCCAAACTCAACCAGTGCTTCTTTTCGTGAACGATCGCCGCCATACATGGCCCGGATTTGACCGATGGTTACGTGACTTTCATCAATTACCATCAAAAAATCTTTTGGGAAATAATCGAGCAGGCAGAACGGGCGAGAACCAGTTGCACGACCATCGAAGTAACGCGAATAGTTTTCGATACCTGAACAGTAACCGAGTTCACGCATCATTTCCATATCATAAGTAACTCGATCTTCTAAACGTTTAGCTTCGAGGTTTTTGCCTATAGATTTAAAATATTCCACCTGCTTCACCATGTCTTCCTGAATCATGTGGATTGCACCTTTCATGGTGTCCTGCGAAGTCACAAAAATGTTTGCCGGGTAAATGTTGATGTTGTCGAACTTCTCAAGTACACGGCCGGTGCTGGTTTCAAACGATTCAATTTCCTCCACCTCATCGCCCCAGAAATAAACGCGCACGGCATAGTCAGCGTACGCAAGATATACATCAACAGTATCGCCTTTTACACGAAAGTTACCGCGGAAAAAATCACCCTCTGTTCGCGAATAAAGTGAACTTACTAATTGATGCAGGAACTTATTCCGGCTGATGGTTTGACCTTTGCGAATATTTACAACATTCTGTGAAAATGCTTCGGGATTACCAATACCATAAATGCACGATACCGACGAAATAACAACAACATCTCTGCGGCCTGAGAGCAATGATGATGTAGTACTCAGCCGCAGCTTTTCTATTTCTTCGTTAATAGAAAGATCTTTTTCAATGTAGGTGTCGGATGAAGCAATGTAGGCTTCAGGCTGATAATAATCGTAGTAGGAAACAAAATACTCAACGGCATTATTCGGGAAAAACGATTTGAATTCGCTGTACAGCTGAGCCGCAAGGGTTTTGTTGTGACTTAAAATTAATGTAGGCCGCTGTACTTGCTGAATGAGATTGGCTACCGTAAATGTTTTTCCCGAACCTGTTACCCCCAGCAATGTTTGGCAGGAAGCACCGCTATTTATACCTTCAGTTAACTGACGAATTGCCTCGGGCTGATCGCCGGTTGGCTGATAATCGGAAATGAGTTCAAACTTCATAACTGCAAAAATACGGTGCTTTGTCCATCTGAATCCTTTCAGGTGTTACTTGTTTGATTTATTGTTGACAAACTGTTGTCAGGATCACATAATTATGGGATGACTGATTGGGTAAGGCGAGTACCTTTGCAGAAATTTACTACTCATACAAATTACAATGCAGGTAAAACTGCTAAACAAAACAACTATGAAAACGTTTTTTACCGCCCTTTTCATTTCGGTAGCAGCTCTTGCCGGAGCTCAATCAAATCCTTATCAGGTTGGCGATAATATGCTGAGCTTGGGGATTGGTGTTGGAAGTTCTTATGGATACAATCTCGCCCGCCAAACACCTGCACTCAGTTTGCAATTTGAGCACGCCACAGCCGATCTCGGCCCCGGATTCATTGCAGTTGGCGGTTATCTGGGTTATAAAGGCTACCGGTATACCTACAATTATGGCAACGGTTATTTCTACAGACAAAACTGGAAGTATTACATCATCGGAGCGCGTGCCTCTTGGCATCTCAGCGAACTTGATGGTGTAAACCTCAGCAAATGGGATCTTTATGGCGGTATAATGCTATCCTACAATCTTGCACGATACAGCTACGAAGACAATGATCCGTTTTTTGATTACAGCAATAACTCTTACGGCAACGGCATAAGTTTTTCGACTTACCTCGGTGCACGTTATTTCCTTACCGATCGAATTGCTGTTATGGGTGAACTTGGCTGGGGAATTGCATACCTGACAGGTGGTCTCTCCTTCAAGCTCTAATTGTTCTGATTATTCAGACGAAAAGCCTTCGCATCTATTTTGCGAGGGCTTTTTTAGTTAATAAATGGTTTATAAAGGCTCTTTCAGGCCAGATTGTGGTAAAGTGAACAACCTGATTATCTTTGCGCCATGATTCTGGGTAAAAAACTGGTTATAGTCCTTCCGGCCTACAATGCCGAACTCACACTTCGCCGTACTTACGATGAAATTCCCTTTGATATTGTTGATGATGTAGTGCTGGTTGACGATGCCAGTAAAGACCGCACATCAGAATTGGCGCGCGAAATCGGCATTCGCCATGTTGTCCGTCACGAAAAGAACAAAGGTTACGGCGGAAACCAGAAAACCTGCTACAATACAGCCATGTCGCTGGGCGCAGATATTGTAATCATGCTGCACCCCGATTACCAATACACGCCCAAGCTGATTCATTCGATGGCTTATCTGATTGCCAATGAAGTGTATCCGGTTGTACTGGGTTCGCGTATTTTGGGTAAAGGTGCACTGCGCGGAGGAATGCCGATGTACAAATACATTTTCAACCGCTGCCTCACTTTTGCACAAAATGTATTGATCAGCCAAAAGCTCTCTGAATACCACACCGGTTACCGTGCATTCTCGGGCGAGGTTATCCGCAACCTGAACCTTGAAGCCAATTCCGATGATTTCGTTTTTGATAATCAGATGCTTTCGCAGGTAGTGTATGCTGGTTACGAAATAGCAGAGATTACCTGTCCTACAAAATACTTTGAAGAAGCCTCATCCATCAACTTCCGCCGTAGTTTGAAGTATGGTTTTGGATGTTTGGGTGTTTCGTTGAAACATCGCCTGAATAAATGGGGGATGATGAAATCGGCGATGTACAAAAAGGCATAATTTCCATTGCCATTACTTAATTCCGTCGAAAACACCTAAGCCGAAAAGCGCGAAGTCGTATTTCACAGGGTCTGCGGTATCTAGAAGCCTGAGTTGAGAAGTCAGCTCCTCAACCGCTTTCCAGTCGTTTTGTGTGCGGTGAAGTAAGCCGAGTTTTCGGGCAACATTTCCGGAATGCACATCAA
This sequence comes from Synechococcus sp. UW140, assembly GCA_943371015.1. GTDB lineage: Bacteria > Bacteroidota > Bacteroidia > Palsa-965 > Palsa-965. The sequence goes on from CALRTD020000037.1 coordinate 15,629, forward strand.
GCGGACAATAGAGCAGGGCGGGAGATAGTGTTTTCCAGATCCCGAAATCAACGCCGGCATTGTCCTGCCGCACCATCCAGCGCAGCCACATATTGATCCGCTTAGCCGATGAACCGGAGGCCGGATCGGCAATGTGTTTGC
>CALRTD020000038.1:0-15757 GCA_943371015.1 Synechococcus sp. UW140
ATGTCAAATTGTATGGTTTATGTGGTAAAGAATGGCCGAATAATCCGGACATAATATTTGATCTATCTGACTTGAAATTCAGTCAGCTCACACCTACTTCTTGCCCTCATTTCCCAAGCCTAAACCCCACCCTGTTCTTGATCGGAGGCCGATAATGCCCAAACGTGTTCCGGAACTGAGCCCCCTTGCCCTGAAAAAATTGACCACACCGGGGCGATATGCCGTCGGCGGCGTATCGGGTCTTCATATCCTTATTGGTGATGGTGAGGCAAAGTCATGGATATTGCGGGTGATGGTAAACGGTGTGCGCCGCGATATGGGGATTGGCAGTTACACGGATTATTCATTAGCAGAAGCGCGTGAAAAAGCACGCATGATACGCCAGAAAATCCACAATGGCATAGATCCTATCGCCGAGCGCAAACAAGCGCGACAAGCAGCACTCGCGGAACAAACAGCTTCAATCACTTTTGAGATGGCGGTAAATGAATATTTACACACCCATCAAAAGCAATGGAAAAACAGAAAGCATAGTGGGCAATGGCGTTCGACCCTCATATCGTATGCATTTCCGGTCATCGGCAAGTTGGCTATGCGGGATGTCACGCTCTCGCACATCATCAAAATCCTTGAGCCAATTTGGGCAACAAAAACGGAAACCGCATCACGGTTACGCGGACGCATCGAGGCGGTACTGGATTGGGCGATTGTGCGAGAGTATCGCCCGAAAGATAACCCTGCGCGGTGGCATGGCTATCTTGATAAGATTCTGCCCAGCCCCGGAAAAATCGCCAAGAAAGGCCATCACAAGGCGATGCCGATTGATGAACTATCTGCGTTTATCCAAAAGCTTCGCGGTAAAGAAAGCATCAGCAGTAAAGCCTTGCAGTTTCTTATTCTCACTGCCACGCGTTCAAATGAAGTTCGCGGTGCAACGTGGGATGAAATTGACTTGGAAAAAGCAGTCTGGACAATCCCCGCGATACGGATGAAAGCCGCAAAGGAACATCGCGTACCATTATCACCAGCGGCACTTGAACTGCTGAAATCTTTACCGCGCTTTGCGGGAGAGAAAATTGTTTTTATCGCTCCACGCGGCGGACAGCTTTCGGATATGGCCTTAACTGTCTTGATGCGAAAAATGAATGTTGATGCTGTGCCACACGGCTTTCGTTCGACGTTTCGGGATTGGGTGGCAGAACACACCAGCTATCCCAACCACGTTGCAGAAATGGCCTTGGCACACACGATCAGCAATAAAGTGGAAGCCGCATACCGTCGTGGTGACTTGTTTGATAAACGCAAAGAGATGATGAATGATTGGGCGAGATTTTGCGGCAAAGCCTGATACCTAGCAATTACAGGGATTAACCTGAGTGCCCATCACGGGGTAATGGTCGCAACTATTATTGACGAGCATTCTGCCCGTATCACTCACAGGAAGATTTTCTTAGATTAAAAGTTGACTAATTGGTTTGCGGCTCTGCGGCGTTAATATTGCGCAGAGCCGTTTTTATTTCTTCGATACTTGACAGATGCTTGATTTTGAGATGATACCGAAGATATTTGATGCGAGACAACTTTAACTTTGTATATGAAATAATAGTACCTATTAGCTCAGTCTTACTGATTACTTTTTGCCTTTTACTAATGAATTCATCAAGGTGTAAATAATAAATAAGTAGATACAAGCAAGGAACATACAGAAACGATAAAATAACAGGATACAAGAAAGACTTTAACGTGCTTAAAGACCAAAAGATGTTCCAGTTCATGTAGATCTGAATACAAGAAAACAAAATCAATATCCATCCCCAAACAGCGATAGTCTTCTTGATCATTTTTTTCATACGGCTATCTTCTGCCCCATTTACAATAGCTGCTTTAATAAGAAAAAGAACTGTAATAAATGGCAATAGAATTAATTCAAAAGCCAAGGAAAAAGTAAAAGCGTTGAGTAAAAACTCTACAATCAAAGACAGTGAAATCGTCTCTTTAATATATCCAACAATCGGGCGTTTCATGTCTGCATAACTCGTAACCTTGAAAAAGGTTAGTAGTCCAACACTCAATGTCCATGATATTGAATCTTTGATAACAGCTGTGTCAGAAAAGCCAAATGAAACCATTAAAAGAACAATCCCTAAAATATAAAATATTACAGTCAAAAAAGGAATAAAAATCACTTTGTCAGTGAATAGACCCATTGATTGAACAACAAGCGTCCTGAAGCCACGAGTATATAGCAATGCTACGATAATTATTACGCTGACAATCAGCAATGCCCAATCTCTATTATTCAATTTTCAATTTCTTAAGGGTGGTGTTGAATCTGCAAGATGCCGCAGTAATGGCTATATTTTTAATCAGCGACTGCAGAATCGCGCGACTGAAACTACACTACAAATGAAGGAATAATACATTAATGGGTGAAATACTTTACTGATAATTTATTGACTAACCCAAGAGGCTTCACTCACATATCCTTCTTTTTCAGGTGTTTATAAATCACATTCAACTTATCAATAAAATTTCATTGATTATATCAGTGCATCTTTATAAATTTATTGAAGAAAATCACGTTAATGAAAACCCTAACAGTTATATTTTTTTATCTACTTTTTCAATTCTCAACCCTCCCTCAAGAGACGCAATTATTTATCTGCGATAGCCCATATGCAAGAGTCTATCACAAGACCGATGACTGCAAAGGGCTTGAAAAGTGCACTCATAATGTCATTAAAACCGACGTTAAAGAGGTAAAAAAAAGAAAATTGACTGTGTGTAAAATTTGCAAATAACTCCCAATACAAATGGATTCAAGAACAAAAGGCGCGTGGCTGATTAGCCACACTAAGAAATTAATGGAGACACAAAATGTTGACTCCTTTGAGGATATAGAACTCGCAGGCAAAGCCGGGATTTTCCTATCCAATCTGGCAGCGTCAGATGAAGAAATAGATATTAACCCGACTAAAGTCTCCGCGATTGCCAAAGTTTCACAGATCAAAAAGACTGAGATCAAAGCAATAACAGATATTCTTAAAGAACAAAGACTGATTGACACAGCCAATAATGGCGCAATAACAGTTCTCGGGCTTACAACAAGTGCTGTTCTAAACCATACAGCAGATATATTTGACAGGACATCAGATGATAATAAAAACTATCAAGAAGCTGCACTTGCAATGTCTGACATGGTATCTGAGATGCCTAAAACTGATAGCGAGTTAAAAGAATTTGTCGCAGATACTTATAGATTAGAATCTGAATTGACTGATACATTATTTCAACAGTCACTTGAGATAGGTTTTCTTGATTCAGAAAAAGTTGATAAGGAGGAAAGGCTATGTTTTAATGGAAATCTGTTTAGAAAAGAGAACATGAAAAAAACACAAGCTGTATTAGCTTCGCTCAATACGGCTGATGTGCAAAAAGTCACAGAATTTAGTGAAATACTGAATAAACACGGCTGTATTTCTGAAGAGGCCGCAATCAGGAGACTAGGCGAAAATTTATTTAATAAACTCATTGCTATTGGTATGTATGATCGCAATGAGGTGAGCAATACAAACGAAATCAAAAGGTTCATTACCAAACCGTCTGCTTTTGGAAAATTTGGCAATTCATTTGAAGAAGATGCTCTCGACTTGGCTAAAGTCTTCGTAACATCTTTGTATTACGGGATGAATTTTAGTACCAGAGATAGGGGGCGTATTTGGGGACTTGGCTTATTGCTTGGAAAACTTATTCGAGGAAGCGAAATTGGGCCTGCGACTGCAATAGGTCAGGACTATCAATTGCTTGAGTTAAAAGGTGTTATTAAACTCCGTACTGACCCTGCTAATAAATCGAAATTCTACATGAAACTTCTTAAAAAAGACATCGGAGAGCTGGCGTTAGAGGTTCTCCAAAAGGGAAATGCGGCAGAGTCATCAGTAATTCCTACTTTGGTATCAGGAAGTATTACACAATATTCTGGTCCAGAAAAGAACAGAAAGCCGATCAGAAAAAAGATTGAAGTTGGGCAGTCAACACGCCAATTTAACGACATGCTAAGAACATTCAGGACATGCTGATAGACGACAACCAAGCCCCATTAAATAAAGGGGAAATGATGGAAGAAAAACTTCGCGGATACTTTCTCAGTCTTGGATACTTTGTAGTTCGATCCATAAAGTTTAATTATGAAGGTAACGCAATAACTGATATCGATCTTTACCTCTATAATAGGACTTCGAGCATGGAGCGTACTCGAATAAATGTGGATATTAAAAATAAAAAAGTCTCGCAAGCATTTGAGCGCATTCTTTGGACTAACGGACTAATGAAAGTATTAAAGTTGGATGGTTGTGTCGTAGCTACAATGGACAATCGTGATGTAGTGCAATCATTCGGAAAGATTCATAACACTACCGTACTCAATAAGTCTTTTCTCTCAAAGTTAAAAGACACCCACCTCCAAGAAAGATTAACTGAGGAAGAATTCATTTCTTTACTCGCACCATATGAAAGCTACAGAAACTTTCTTGGAAAAAAATGGCCACAAATCTATGAACAGGAAAAGTCTCGTCTCCTTACTGAATTAGACTATTCCGGAATAAATGCCAACCTCATTTCTCTCAGATATTTCACTGATAAGATTCTTTACGACGAAAATAAGAAAGCAGCGTCATTACGTATGATGTATATCATCATATCTTATTTCCTGATCATTTCAGATTTTGTATTGAAAGAGGTAGCATTCTACGAACAAGAGAAAAGAGGACAACTAATCAAAGAGGGATTGAAGTTTGGCAATCTTGGAAAATTGGGTGTCGATAGGATACTGACAATGATAACAAGTGTATCAAGTAAACAGGTATCGAATGCAATTCTGGAGCAATTTGATAACATTTCCTCAGATATACTATCTGATTTTCTTGGCAAGAATGATATTGCTAAAAACTTATTCCGATGGGGTAAAGATTTTGAAGTATATGCTTTTAACAAAACGCTTATTTTTCCTGAAAAAATGGAAAGTCATCATAAAGCAGTCATTTCTATTTTATTAGATTATATGCAGATAGATAGACGCAAGTTTTTTGATAAGGCGCAATGACCTTAATTCGTCAATGAAGGGACAAGTAGAAACGATTAAGGCATTCGTTAAATTCGGAAGCTATGAGAACATGCTTGACTTGTTCCAGCATGGCACAATTTATTTGAATACAATTCAGCACTTTAGAAAGCACGAAGATAATTTACACCGAGGAGACCCTTATGAAGGGGCAAGTAAAGTCATCAATTCTCTGCCCGGCGAGTTTACAATACCTCAATTGGGGCTTACTATGCCGTATATCAAAGTCCATCTTATTCACGCCTATCCCGAGGTACTCGGGAATATCTATAGCCTTTACTGCATATCATCGCGAACTATCTCCGCCCCCTTAAATTACGCACCTGACCCACGATTAATTGATTTCGGCAGTCACTGCTTATTTATTAAGGACAACAGATATTTTTTCGATCGAATGATAACTGAACTATCACAACAGGGATATAAATACACACATGGCTTTATCGACTACTACGATAAAGATAATATCACAAGAGATTTGAATTTATTTGAAAAGCCAAAAGAATACTCATATCAACATGAGTTTAGATTCTTCGTTGAAAATGCAGAAATACAACCTATTAAAATCAATATCGGTTCGCTGGAACAATATGCTGAATTACGCCCAACAACAGACTTTTTGAAAACGAGGTTGGTACTATAATTGGCAAAGAATATTCAACACAATTTCATACGATAAGAAAAAAGGCTGTATTGATAATCAATACAGCCTTTCTCTCAAATATTAAATCTCAAAACTTATAAGCCGCCCCGATCAAGAAATTGGTATATCCAAACCCTGTCTCGGCGCAGATCGCCCAATGTTCTTTGAAGAAATACCTTGCCCCCAAATATCCGCTGAACTGCGCGTTACGCGAGACTGTTTCGGAAGGTGCGGGGTTGAAATATGCCGGATAATTGTAGGTGATTGTTTCTCGCTCGAAATACGTTCCAAGCATGATACCGGCGTACAAATCCCACTTCTTCAATTCGCGTCCGAAATAATTTTGCAAATGAAAAGAAGAACGAAGGCCGATAACCCTGTATTGATATTTGGTCGTGGAGTAATAGTTGGTCAAGAATTCATCCGTCTTGCCGCTCTGCTTGTAACCAACTAAAAGCCCCAAGCTGACAATGCCCTGTACCTGATCCCAACCCGCCGACCATACCCCGCGCTCGTAGCTGGCGTTGAATAAGGGCGTATCGTAATCTGTCCGGTCGAGATTATAAGCCCCGCCAACCCCGAACCCCAAACCAATCAGGTTGTCGTTTTTTTGATAGACAGGCTGTGCCTGCATTATGCTGGCAACGCAACAGAGCGCCGCCGTGATGAGTTTTAATTTGTGTGTCATAGAAATAAAATAGGTATGCATGAATTGATAAGCCGAGGCATGTTATAGCCACGGCAAGTCATTTGAGTTTTGTGAATTGAAATGAAGTAAACGCCCCCGGAGTTGTGTCAAAGTGACGAAACGACCGGCTTTCCCGCACTATTTAGCGGGAATAATTTATTCCCGTTACAACTATTTTATTATGTGTATTTTTACAGTATAACCAAACCGCCACGCATGGACATTGGAAACATACATATCGGTCAAAAAATCAAGAAACTGCGCGAGTTAAAAAACCTTACGCAAGACTACATGGCCGCCCAGCTTGAAATGAGCCAGAGTGCTTACAGCAAGATTGAAACCGGCGAAAGCGATGTCACATTCAAAAAACTGGAACTGATTTCACGCGCACTTGATGTTAAACCGGAAGACATTCTCACGTTCAACGAACGTATAGTTTTTAACGTGCAACACAACCAAACCGGGCAAGGTCTTGTCATCAACCAAATGACCGATGAAATGAAAAAGCTCTACGAGGAACTCATTGATCAACTTCGCGCCGAAAACACGCACTTGAAATCTATACTCGATAAGGTGCTTGGGAAGTAACAACCTCCTCACATCTAAGGATAAAGCCAACCTATGGGTTGGCTTTTTTATTAACAGACGTTCAAATATTATGATGGTTTCTTGGGTTTGGTCTAAGTTTACTTCAACCTAAATACGCACTCGATTTAATCATCAATTTCGCGATCTTTCTTTTTGTTGGAATTATCTTTTGAAGGTGAAGCCTTATCATTGAATTTATCAGTGATAGGTGGGGCAATAGGAGGCGGCCCTATCGAGCTAGGTTTAGATATTTCCTGCTCTTGAATTTTACTTTTTGCTTCAAGTTTATTTGCCCAGTCTTCAATGAGTCTTTGGTTTGTTTCTGGATTATTCACAAGTCTAGGTTGTTTACTTATGAACTTTTGAACGTTCTCTCCAACATCATTGATATTTTGCGGCTGAATAATCCTTTTGCATTCATTATTTATTTGCTTCTGTATTTCCGGGCTAAGTTTTGATTGATGAAGTTCTGTTTGAATCTTCTCTAAGCAAATCCTTTTTTCATTTAATATATTCTCTGTAGCCATTGACGTAGCAAAAGAAGGTCTTGGAGCAAGAGTTGGTTTTTCGGGAATTTTTAGCGCGCGGCTTTCATTCTTAATTCTTTCATCAGTGAGGATTAGCCTCTTGGCTATTTCTTCCATGCACTTCTTGTTCAAATAGAAGTTATCCATTGCTTGCTATTTATCCATTTATTGGCTATAATAATATTTAGCATCCCTGAAATTAAGGAAAAAAATATGAACAATCTTTCTACTAAAATACAAAAAGAAAAAGGCACTATCGCTTTTGACATTTGGATGATTATACGTGCAATATGCTCAAGAGACCCAAATATCCGATATTCAAAAGATGACTATTCAGAACACTCCCTATTTCTTAATGATATAGAAATTGCTTCTCTCATTAAGCCATATCAAGAATATATGGAAGGACGATTATCAGCGGAGGATTTTTTTGAACTCTTATACCCGGTTGCTATCTCATTTCGTAATGAAACAATGCGAAAAGAAGAACATGGTATAGAAAAACTATATACTAAAGAACAAATAGCCGAGGCAGAAAAACATGCAACAGAATTTAGAAATCAGGCACATCAATTGATTGTTTGGAAGATTGGCGCTGTACCTGATTTAGCTTATTCAGCAGATGAACAGTGGGCAATCAGATGCTATTTTGAGTCACTGCAATCAGAGAAACCTCATAACTCTATTAGCGATTGCGCAAGAAATAGTATCGTACAAATGTCCATCACACGGATGCAGTTCAGAGAAGTTGTTGCTAAAGAAGGGTGGGATGCGGCGGACAAGTTGCCCTTGCTCTGGTTTGATCGTGACGAAATCATCAAGGAAATTGAGCATTTATAATGATCACAGGTTACTCGTTAATCTCGATCTCAGTCACAACCGGATTTTTCTCATTGTATAACTCTAAATGACGAGAAGAAATTTGTGTGACTGTGCGGACATCATGATACATGATTGCACTATATAAGATTTGTAAGTTAACCCCTTTGAGCAAAACACTACAGGTGGTAAATCGTAAAATGATTTCTGATTGTTCAGGATTAAACTCACCCATCATGAGGTACTGATAGTAAAGTGTGACATTCTTTCCTGAATCAAAAATCAGCGTCAGATTGCGAACAGGAATAGGGTCTGTATATAAAGCGTAGGGCTTTTCTTGTGGTTTCGAGTTGTCACTATTCCCACCCTTGTGCCCCCCTTGTGTGCTCTGGTTAAATGCGTTGTTATAGTTCATAGTCTTTTCTTTTTTTGCTTATCTGCTTTTGCTTTTGCTTAACGGTCTGCTGTTGCATGATGACTGAAATATGTTTCTCGCGCTTCTCCACCAACTCCAAAGCTGAACGCCGGTCGCCGAGATCGCTGGCGTGATGTAGCAGTTCGGCCTTGTTGTCGGTATAAATCCGTGCGCGGTCGCGTCCGCGTGAAACCGAAACATAGAATTGCTTGGCATCGGTCGCCGGAAAGGTCGCGGCGGGTTGATAGATAAAGACTTCATCGACCGTTTTGCCCTGACTGGCGTGTGAGGTGATGCAATAGGCATGGTTGATATGCCCGAAATCCTGCGCGATAGTATAATGCGCCTTGCCGTCTGGCGATTGCGCCTGCAGATGGCCGTTGACGCGAACGTCGATGATCTCAAGGTGTTGCCCGTTGTTGAGCCGCTTGCCATTTGCATCAAAGCTGTTGTGCGTGATCGTGACCTTGTCGCCCTTTGCCAGCGGTAAATCCTCCACCGCATAAACCGCAAACGCCTTTGCCTGATGCAACGGCAAGGGCTGTTCCATCCCGCCTTCATTTTTTATTGTCACGGCATCGGCTGTATTGTGTTGCACCACCCAGCGCGAACCACGCGTAAAACAGGTTTCGGGCGTAACGCCTTTGACGTTTTGCGCAAACTGCACAATGTGACCTGGCTGATAGGTGCGCTGATCTTGTCGCTCGGCAAGCGTCAGGTTGAGATTGACCAGACGCTTGGCGACAATTTCTTTTGTGCCGAGCAAGGCGTTTTGCCGCAAGGTGACGCGAATGTCAGCCGCCGCTTCCATGCTTTGCTTATGCGTTGGCGAGATCATCACCGCCGACTTGCCTTTTTTAAGGGCGGCAACATAGTCGTTAACCATCTGCTTGCGTCCGGCCTCGGCATCAAGCTCGATGATGCACCCCGCCGCATCAAGGCGGGTAAAACCGGTTTTTACATCGCCTTGGGATAGGGAACTGACAGCCTCCTTGTAATCCTTGTTTCTCTGCCGGTAAATCTTGGACACCTCTGCCGAAGTAATACCTGCAACGGTGTTGAGAATCCGTAGCGCATCGCCGCGCACCACGCTGGCATGTTGCCGCGTATCACCGCCCAAGATCAGCCGCGCGTCTTGGTCGGTTGCGATCTGCAACAGGGCTTTCATATCGCCGGTGCCGAGCAATCCGGCCTCATCCACCCAGAGCACTTGTCCTTTGAGTTGCTGTTGCATGGCGGTATCGGTCAACAGCCGGGCAACGGTTTCGGCAGACTTAAATCCTTCATCGCGCAATATCCCGCGCGAGGCTTGCGCCGTCGGTGCCACCACCATCACCGTTTTCCCTGCCGCTTGCATATGGCGCACGGCTTCCTGCATCAGCGTGGTTTTACCCGTGCCGGCCGCGCCCCTGATGATCGACACCCGGTGCGGCGTGGTCAACACATGGGCAACTGCGGCGGCCTGTTGCCCCAGAAGGTGAGTATCCGGAGGAGTGACATAGAGCGGGCGCATTTTACCCATGCCCAAGCGTGCCAGCTCCACCATACGCCTTTCTTCGGCAAGTACCGTTTTGGTTGTACACTTCATGCGGCCATTCTCTCTCACCCGCAGGATGGAGTTATCCGCCGCCAGCGCGTCTTTGATCTCGCCCGGCTTTGCGCCCCGCCGCCCGATGGCAAAACGCATCGCAGCTTCCAGCAACCGCCTTTCATCAAGCACCGAGGCGCGTTCAAACCCGTGCATCACGGCGTGTTCAAGACAAGCGGTTGCCGTTATCGTCGGCGTGGTTGTAAGGGCAACGTGTCGCACCAGTGCATCGCTTTTGCCATCATCCCCCAATTCGGCGATTTGCGCTTGCCATGCCGCACGCAATTCCTCCATGCTATGGCTCTTTTGCTTTTTGGCGCGGGTGCGTGCACCAAGCTCGCTTTTTTCCTTTAAGTCGGTAATGCCTTTTTCTTTGGCAATGCGCCCGATTTCATCGGTGCGCTTGGAAAAGAGTTCCAAGACTTTTTGCGGCACGCCGACAATTTCAAACGACGTGCCGGTGCGGCGCACGGCATAGCCCGCGTCCATCAACCGGTCGGCCAGCACCTTGTGAAACAGTGCTTGGTAATAGGGCATGTCGCGTTTGATGTCGCGGAATTGTGCGGCCTTCACTTTCCCCTCCTGTTCGTCCCACGTCGCGTTGAACACAAAGCAATGGCTGTGCAAATGCGGGTCGGGCATCGCCCCTTCCACCGGCCTTGCCGTCTGGTGGATAAAATGCCCCCAGATCAATTCTCCTGATGCCCTGTCAACCGATCTGCCGCCCTTGCGCACGCGGGTTTGACTGTCGGCCTCGATCGCTTGCATGGTCTCTTGTACGCTCGCACGGAAGGCATCTAGGATATGCGTGTCGCCGATCAAGCCATGCACCACCGACACTGACTTGGGCGCGTGAAAGTTGATGTCATAACCCGTCGTCCGGTCGGCGCGTTGCCGAGGTGTGAGGCTGGCGCCGGTGCGCGGGTGCTTGTTCTCGCAGAGCGCGAAAAAAGCATCCTTGCCAACCACGCCGCCAACGCCGAGCCGGGTGGCAAGTTTGCCCTCCCAGATACCGGCCAGTTCCTGATCGCTCACATAGTAATCCGACTTCAACAGCGCGTCGGAGAAATAGGCTTTGGCCTGTTCCGGTGCGCGGCTTTGAATCATTCTGATCATGGGCGCAGTTTAACAAACAGGCATCGCCGCTTGGCGATTATCTGCGGCGCACCTCACACAAAGGCACAAGAGGCATCCCCCCACCCCATCCCGTGGCTTGACAACCTTGACACACCGCAAACCAAATTTTTCCATCAGACATCTTCCCTAAGCACAGCTTAGGGGGTGAATATCGTTTACTTGACAATAAACCGTTCTTTGCCTTTATGCAGATGCGGATTCAGATGAGAGAGAATTTCGTCGTCACTTGGCTGTTCCGGTCGAAACTGAACGCCTGATTCTTTCATTGCAGTCTTTACCCAACGATTGAAGGATTTTAGTGATAATTGATGGATGTAAAAATCAATCTTATTGAGAACGGATGTGCGACTACGATCTTTTTCAACCAACGCGGCCAAAAAGTAAACACCACTCAAAAAGACGAAAAAACCGCCCAAAGATTGATTCATCAGCAGCAAAAGAATACCGCAGACAAAAAACAACAGCGGCTCGACACCCCATTCAATGGCATCGAAATAATAATGGTCAGCTTCTTCTTTGGCTCTGCGACGGTAGGCTTGCACATCCAAGGCAAAGGGTGCGGGCGGCAACAACAATGTCTTCGCCCAGATAAAGCGATAAAACAGCTTGGTTAGGGTATATTCAAAAAGATAGGTCGTTACCTGCTGGATGAACACCAGCTCTTTTTTGAGATGGTAGCCTAAAAATTGAACAAAATACCAGCTATCGCCCTCAAAGGTGCTGATCCGCGAATAATCATGGTCAGGATTACGCCGTCGACGCATAAAAATAAAATGAAAAAATGCCATAATAGGGAAAAACCATTTCAGCAATGTCCATGCGCGGTATCTTTTCTCAAATGCACTCTCTACTTTTTTTTCTTCATTCTCTTCGTTCTCTTTGTTCCCTTCGTTGTGTCCCTGCATGTCATCCTGCTCATTGCCAGCTTGTGCCGGTGCTTGCCCGTCGTACATAGCTTTTATTTTCTCTTTTGCTTCTGCTTCTGCTTGAGCTTGCTCATCAAGCATAGCTTGCATTTCAGCTTTTATTTTCTCTTGTTCATCAGCTATTTGTTCTGTTTGATAAAAACTATTTATTACTTGAAAAATTCTCGAATTTGCAACATATTCCGCGCACAGGGGCCACAGCCAAAGAATACACGTCGTCAATATTATAAGAGCACGGATATAATATCGCTCGCCAAAACCATATCGCAAAAATGTCTGAATAATAGGTTTCGCCAGCAGTACATGAAAAAGAGTGAGAAATGTGAAAAAAAACGTTAATACAATATTTCCCCATCTTTGTTCACCGTACATCCCTTCAAATGGTGATCTTTTGCGTGCTTTCATGATGTTTGCAATGCTTGAATAGTGTCTGGTAAATATTTCTGATCAAAAGTGAGAAGAACATGGTTAACACCATTGCCAAGCACGTTGCCTTGAAAATGCAGATATGCGTCAACCAGCATATTATTGGCTACGCCGCCGTTTTCTAAATAAGCAAAGGTTTCTGGCGGTATGTACACATCTCTCTGCTTATTGACAGTCAATGATTCAGTGTCTTCGCCTTGTGCTTCACTGTAAGTGAATGACTTTGATACAATATCTCTACTGCCGATTAATTTAGACGCATATTCATTGGTCGTCATATCGGCATTGGCATGAAAAATCTTCGTCGCCAGAGTGCCAAGAAAACTTAGCGTTTTATAATTATACTTACTGCCTCCCATATTGGCATAGTAGTTAGGAAGATTTTGCGTCAAATAGACTGTCGCAACCTGACTACTTCTTGCAGTCGCTTGAAAGTCTGGATCATGTTCGTGAATAAAGTTCTGTGCTTCGTCTGCCCAAAGAAAAACTACACGACTATCTGCATGAGTTGCAAGCGTTCGCTCCATTGATTTTTGCCAAATGTATTTGAACATGATTTGGCAATCTCTCCCAACCTTGTTATAGACCTTTACAGGCAAGTTCAGAATGATAATTTTGCCTTTTCGACATTCTTCAGGCGTAATAGTCACTTCACCGGAACAGAAAAGCGAAAATATCGGTTCACGCAACAGTCTAAATAATACGCCCATAAAAGACATCTCAATCGTCGAGCGCGTTCTCTCTCCGAGTTGTTGGTATGTCGTATTAAAGAAGTTTTTAATAATCTCAAATAATCTCTCATCTACTTCACCTGCTTCCATTCTCTTTTGAGCAAGGCTCATTGCTGTTGAATAGACAGTAATTTCTCCATCATCTCTACGCGCTTGACTACTTTCGTCTTCGCTAAATTTAGGAATGGATTCTACTAATTCATACAGATCGCTCACAGTCACTCTTTGAAATCCCATGACGCAGAGATCAATGAGATTCATCAGCAACATATCAAGCGCATCTTCCCAAAATCGGTCTTGATTTCCGCTTGATTTTACTTCATTCGCACTAATAACGGTTTTGAGTGTCTGATGAATGTTCTCGGTAATCGGTCTTTCGCCAGAATTGCGCTGAGTATCATAAAGCAAGAAATCAAACTTGTGTTTCCCGCCGGGTTCAATGACTACAAGATCATCAAGACGACCGGTATCTTCACAGTATTGATTCCACAGATCAATTTCATCAGGCTTCACTGTTAAGACAAGACCACCAAAACCAGCTTTGAGGTATTTGAGCGCAAGAGTACGCCCGGAGCCAGATGTTTTGCCAGAGCCTATCCCGCCGAAAATCTGCACACCTTCAACAGCATTACGAACCTTCCATGAAGGACTCTTTTGTGACGCATCCAAGGCTGGCAGATCGAATAATGGTGTTTCTAAAAATTCTCTCTCCATGTGTTTTTTGTTTAATCAATTTCTCTATCTCGATCTTTCTTTTTCTTGATGGGGGAATTATTTTTCTCCTGTACGATCTCTTTACTTTTGGCTTTCTCTATCTGAAACTGCTCACGTCCATCAATCATCCCTTCCAGTCGCGGCGAGAGTGGTTGCAGATCGTTCAGACTGTCCGAAATATCAGGGCGATATTTGGACAACAGATAGCCGTCGTTAAAGCCCTGTTGGTATTGTTGTTCGGTGCTATCAGAAGGTGTCACGGGCATTGTTATCTAAAAGCGTAAGAATTGATGCGCGGTCATACAAAATGATTTTCTTTTCTGGTTGCGAAAACCTGATGCGGCCTTCATCGCGAAACTTTTGTAACGTGGTCTTTGACTTGATCCGCAACAACCGCATCGCTTCATCATCCGCAATCCATTGATCTTCGGTAATGGAATGTTCTGCCTTGACACGGGCAACCACCGTATCAACCAAGGCAAAAAATGCTTGATCGTGAAGGCAGATCACCTCCATAGATGTGAGGATATTATAAATTAATTGATGGTTTGTTACCGCTAACGTAAACTATCGTCAAAAGAAAAACCAAAGTCTGTTGAAAAGTTGGGATTAAAAAATAATGTGTTGAGCAGTGTGGACAATGCGCAGAATAGTCACAGTTTCTTTACTGACAGAAAAAATGATTCGATACGATTTGTAAATCAAATGCCTAACTTCATAAGAAAAGAATTTATTTTCAGGTGCGAGCGGACACCGCAAAGGCATTTGACGAATAGTTTTGATTCTGTTGTTCAGCAGTGTCGCAAACTTCTTTGCACTGTTTGCGTCTGACATAGCTATATAAAGAAAAATTGCGCTAAAGTCTTTTCGCGCACGAGAGGTTAGAATGAGTTTCAAGATTTACGACCTTTTTTCTTTCTTGTCTTGGCGGGGAAATACTTCGCAAACAGTTCTGCCGAGACCTCATCAAAGTCGTGAACTTTACCTTGCTCCATCTCTAAAATACTTTCGCGCATTTTCAGCATATGGTCAGCTTGCGCGGCAAGGCTGAGTAACGCCTGATATGATTTTGCATCCTGCACGATCAATTGAGCTTTGCCGTTGACAGTCAAAACTTCGGGCAAACCCGTTTCTTTGAGACGGCGGGTGTATAAACGTGCGTTGCGGGTAAAGTCTGTAAGAGCGTGGATGTTTTCAAGGTGAATCACGAAAGTCTCCTCTGTTTTTAAGCATATAATTACATGCTAACAGAGTGCAGAATTCATGTCAAACACATAAACTCAAAATATAAAGATCAGCTTTCTTCACCTTGATGAATTTGTTGTACCACTGTTGTACCCAAAGAAAAAAGCCTTTCAAGATTTCTCCTGAAAGGCCTGATTTTAGTAGTAGCGGGGGCCAGACTCGAACTGACGACCTTCGGGTTATGAGCCCGA
>CALRTD020000039.1:0-15627 GCA_943371015.1 Synechococcus sp. UW140
TGACCAAGACCGATTTGTTTGACGCAAATGGTTTGCGCTATCATTACTGGAGCGATGGTTCGATACGCAGTCTCGATGAAAACGACCCGAATGCATCTCAGGCACTTTTTATCCAGCGCGATTACAACTATGAAACTGATGTTCGTGAACAAAACCTCGATGGATTTGGGAAATATCCCGAACGCTCATTTGCTGTCCCGGTTGGCGCAGGTTTTCTCATGCACCTCGATGAAAAATGGGATGCACGTTTGGGCGTAACATTTCATTTCACATTTACCGATTATATAGATGGTGTTACTCCCGCAAGCACAGCAACCCGTGCCGGTAATGCCCGGAACGATCATTATGTAATGTCGGCCTTCTCCCTGCGCTACAATTTAACCGGCCCGGCCGAGAAAACAGATACCGACGGTAATGATGCTTTCAGCGATATCGATTACTATGCACTTGATAATTGGGACTATGACAAGGATGGTGTAATTGATCTGAAAGACTCGTGCGGAGGAACACCACCGGGCGTTGCAGTAAACGCAAAAGGTTGTCCGCTGGATGATGATAACGATTACACAGCCGATTATCGTGATGATGAATTAGGATCAGCTGCAGGCGCACTCACAGATGAAGTTGGTGTTACACTAACGGACTCAATAATTCTGCGCCGGTATCAGATGTATATGGATTCGACCGGTATGTTTGCGGCTACTGAAATTATCCGTTCACGCAATGGATTTAAACCCGGCGTTGCCGATAAAAAAGTGTATCAGGTAATGCTCGGTAATTACTCAAACGGAGTTCCGAATGAACTGCTGATAAAATTCCTGAGCATAACCGACATTGCCAGCAATCAGCTTCCTGATTCATCAACAACATACACCGCCGGAAAATACACAGACCTTCTGGCTGCCGAAAAACGCAAGCGAGCATTGAAAGAGCAGGGCTATACTGATGCCAAAGTAGTGTACCGTAAGCCCGACGGAACGTATCAGGTAGTTGATAATGTGTTTGTGAATAACAATACAACAACCCAACCTGCCGATACTGCTGCAATTGCCGTAAAGCCGGTTGATCCGAAAACAAATCCTGATAACAATAACAATAACCAGCAGCAGAACACAACTCAGGTTCCGGTTGATTCGGCCAGTACGGTTGCCGAAGTTGATCCTGTAACCGGACAGTTGGTATTCCGCGTTCAGCTCGGTGCGTTTAAACAGCCGCTTTCCCCCACAGTATTTGCCGATGTTCCGGATCTGGTCATGATCCGCACAAGCGATGGTTTGTACAAATACATGACCGGCTCATTCAGCACATTTGAGCAAGCAGCAGCCCGCAAAGCGGATATGCTTGTGCAAGGCTACAAAGGAGCATTCATAGCAGCCTACAAAGACGGCAAACGAGTTGCGCTCACAGATGCCGGCGCTACTGTGATAAAAACGGAAACTCCCTCACCACCCGAAAACCTGAGTGAGACCAGTGCGCCGAGCGCCGAGATGAAGCAGTTGGTTACATTTAAAGTGCAGCTCGGTGTATTCCGCAGCGAACCTCCGGCCGAAATCAAAGCAAAAATTGCTTTGCTCAGCGGTGTAGAAACAAGCACAACCCCTGCCGGACTCGTTCGCTACACCGTAGGTGCTACGGCCGATTATGCAGCTGTTGTAGCCCTGCGCAACGAACTCAAAGCAAAAGGGTTTGATGATGCATTCATCATAGCCTTCTTTCAGGATCAACCGATTCCGGTTTCTGAAGCGTTGGAAATTCAGAAGTAGTTTTAGCAAGATGTACACCAGACTGCATCCGATTTGTAACCGGATGTGTTCTATGAATTTAGGTTGTAACTGAATTCAGCAGGAGGCTTGAGAGAAGTTAAAAACTTCTCTCAAACGTTCAGCATGAAAGTTTTTCGCCTCCGGCAAAGTAAATTTTCCGCAGCATCCTGCAAAACAAAAAGAGCCGCACAAATTTGTGCGGCTCTTTTAACATCATTCAAAAGATATTATTCCTTCTCTGCTTCTTCTTCCGGCTGCGGAATCGACTTCTTGGGGAAGTTGAACAATACGCTGGTCAGAATCGGTAAGCCGAAAATTAGAACTGTGAGAATTGAGATATACACATCTGCATCATGCGCGAGGAAATGGCTTACCGGATGGTTCGGGTAGAAGTGCTCGAACAGCGAGAACAGCAGCTTAAAGCCCAAAATACCAATTACAACAAAGGCTGATGTTTCAAGAAATGTATAGCGTTCCATGAGTTTTACAAAAGCCTGTGCCACAAAACGCATGGCCAGAATACCTATGAATACACCTACCCAAATCAGCACCAGGTTTTTACTGAATGCTACGGCCGCAAAAACGTTGTCAATAGAGAAGGCAAGATCCATCAATTCAACAAGCGCAACAGTGGCCCAGAATTGTCCCATCCAGCCTACTGTACTTCGATAGAGCCAATTTGTCTTTTTGTCAAGCGTATCATCATCTTTCTCAGGTGTCATTTTACCTTTGAAATAATCAAATACAAGGTAAAGCAGGTAAAGTCCGCCGAGTGGTTTCAGCCACCAGATTTTGATAAGCCATGCGGCAAACAATAAACACAACCCGCGAAATACATAAGCACCGATAATCCCATATTTCAACGCTTTGTTGCGCTGCTCTTTGGGCAAATCCATTACCATTGTAGCCAGTACAGCGGCATTGTCAACCGAAAGTAAACTTTCGATAATTACCAGATTGCCAATTACCGCCAGAGCCGGTAGCGGATTACTTATAATCTCTTGAATATTTTGAGAGATATCACTCATTGTTCAGCTTATTTTATTTTGATTAATTAGCTACTAATTGAATTACAACAAGTCTTCCGCCTTCTTCTGCCGAGAGCAGTAGTTTCTTGCCATCGGTGAGTTCTACCATTTCCTTCGGGCCGATCAGTTTGTCTTCTGTAAGATCTTTTAGTCCTGTCATGGTTTGGTTCACCAGCATCCATTTTCCGCCGTGAAAAACAAAGTAGCCAACCGGCTTGCGCTGTTCGGGTGTTAGTTTTTCGTTGGGGGCAATGTTTCGGTTAATGTGCCAGGGGTAAAGATACTGATTGTGATACACCATTACACGATGCTTTTCCTCGGTCCATTTTCCGGGCGATCGCTGTGCATACAAATTCAGAATCGGTAATTGTCCTTTATACACAGTGCCGCAGAACGGACAAGTAGGCCGTGTTGAATTATCAAACACAAACCATTTCTGGTCGCATTTCGGGTTTTGACAGGGCTGCATCAGATCCACTGTTTTGATGAGTGCATTTTCCCAGTCGTCGGCTGTTGGGCGCTGCATCGGATTATGCAAACCGGTGATGAAGGCATCATCAAACAGCTTTTTCAGATACGGGCCGGTAATGGTGTACGGAATCTTGTTGACATCGGCCCAGGGCAATTGCGTTGGCTTTACCTGATTGAGTTTCGGGCGGTTGGTGGCATCTGTAGGATGCTCAACAAACAAGGCTTTTTGCCCCATCGAAAGCTCCTCGTCTTTCTGTGCATCGAGGTCATTCACTTTTCCGCCACGCAACGGGTGACGATAAAGCAGATACATATAAATCATTACCGCCAGTGCATGCCGGTCGGTATTGATTGACGGGAGTTTGCGACCTGCATCTGTTTTCGGCAGATGCTTTGTGGCCATCACTTCCGGTGCAATAAAATCAGGTGTGCCAATTACATCAGGCGGAAATTTACCCGGTACTACAAGTCCGTCGATATCAATAATGGCTGCATTGCCGGTCATCGGATCAATCAATACGTTTTTGTATGAAAGATCAGAATGCGCCAAACCGGCAGCATGCATCCGGCGAACTGCGCGGGCAATACGCAAGCAGATGAGTACATATTTAAACCAGTCGCTCAGCTCGCGCTTATCAAGGTGCAGTTTGAAAGCCGGGTTGCGAAACTGTGCGGCTGCAAACCATTTGCCTTCTTTTTCTTTCCCGGCAATGCTGGCAATTTGTGCTGCTGCTGCATTGTAGCCATAAGTGAAGAAAAAATGTTTCTGATAAACCGGAGCAACAATTCCAATTTTTCCGTTATGCTCAACAACCTTGGTAGGCCAGCAATACAGGTCTTTCCAGTATTCGCCGCCGGCCTGATTGAAAATGCGTTCGCGGTAAGTATTTACAATCGTGGTAAGCCGTTCTTTGGTGGCGTTGTATTCTGATGTGCTCAGCTTATCGCGGAAAAACGCAACTACATACGATTTGTCGGGACTGAAATACACATCCTTCAAACCGCCCTGCATCGGATCGCCGTTGTCCACATACTGAACCTGTGAACCGTCGAGTGCATTTATTGTTACTGTCTTTGACATAACGTTTCGTTTACGGTTGTTCAGTAAAGCACTGCAATAGTTCGATCATCGTGATTGCCCGGCGACCAGAAGTCCATCCAGCTCAGTAATTGAGTGGCTGCATTTTCGTTTTCTGGTGCAAATTGAACGGCAGCACCATCAGCATTTTCGCCGCCGAGGTCTTTCCAGAGTTCATGCCATTTTTCGATGCGGCCGAGGTTAGCATCGGTTTGGAATTTCGGATCTGTAATGCCATCGCTCATCAAAATAATGGCTGTAAAATCAGATACGATTCTGAAACCAATGCGTTTGTAGAATGAATTATCGGCAAAAATTTCGGGCATCGTCAAAAAGCGTGTTTGTCCGGCAAACTCACCACCGTCGGGCGTTCCGAGTACATTTACTTCATTGTCGTCGGCACGATAAATTCCCATGCCTCCGTCGCCAACCATAAACGACATTACACTGTACCCGAAATCAAATTTGCGGAGCAATACAAAAAGCAGTGTAGTCGAAAAGTCTTTGAGTTTAACTTCAGTGCCGGTTTCGGCGGCGGCTGCAGCGGCAAAATTGGCAATCTGCTGGTGTACTTCAAACGGTGCTTTGCTGAATTTCTGTGTAAGAAATTCATTGAGCGCATTTTTACTGGCTTCGTCTTTCAGGTTGTGGTAAGCCGTAATTATATCGTCAAGCTGTTTGTATTCATCAGCCGAAATAGTTTTGAAATAATTCACCACACCGTCACAAGCAATCTTTGATCCCTTGCGCGAAAACTTTGCACTTCCGGCTCCGTCGGCAACAGCTATTAACCCATAGCCGGTTTGTTCATCGAAGAAAAAGCCGAAATCATCATCACGGAAAATACCTTCGTGTGCATGGCTGCGTCCGCGTTTCGAAGCTACAATAAGCTTATGTCCGAGCATTGTTGCCGATGTGCATGTTTCGTCTTCTTTCCAGTACGGCGCATCGGTTGGGGAAGGAATATTTTTCCAAAGCTTTTTCGGATCCGGATTAATTACGAGCGAAATTTCCTTCTCGTGTTTGGCTTCGGTATTGGTTTTTACATCAAGCGTAAAAATCATTTTTACCCGGAACTCACCTTGTTCAAGCGGAGTGCCTGAAATTGTGCCTGAAGCCGGATCGTAAACGATGCCGAGGCTTTGAGGGAATTCGAGATGAAAGCTTTTTATTTTTTCGAGTCCGTATTTCGGCAGCGAAAATACTTGTGAGTAAGCTTTGTCAACAGTGCCGTTTGGCAGTTGCAGCAGTTTCTCGCGAATGTTGCTCAGTGCAATGTTTTCTTCCCAGTTCATAATAAGCGTTTCTGCGGTTGATGAAATCAGCCGGCATTGTTCAATTACTTCCGCACTGTCGATATATGAATCGAGCAGGGCAGAGTGCTTGTCGGTGATTTCAACATTGCGCTGTTTGAGCAGTTGCGTGATGTATAAATGGCGTTGCGGTTTTTCCATTGCAGCAATCAGCCCTGAGCTGAGTTAATATCCATGCGGCCTTCGCCAAAACCGTATCGGCCTTGATTGCCGCACCACGGACAGGTACTTACTTCCTCGTTTCCGCAGCAGTGAATTTTACCGCATTGGCAAATACTTAAACCATATTGATTTCCGCACGAGGGACAAGTTGGTGCGCCCATAATTTCATCGGTACCCACTTTGTTGGATGCGGCATTTTCATCGCAGTAATCGAAGTACGATGAATCTACCAAGTAAGCACCAACAAGGCGATACACAAGGCTGTTCATCTCCATACCGCCAACCATTGTAGGTTGTGTAGTGCGACGATATTTAATGAGATAAGGTTTTTGCGAATGCTGGCATTTACCGGTAAACACTGTAAAGTTGTGATCGAACCGCGGCTTTGGCGGCATTTCGCGAGGATCAAGTTTTGAAATTACGGCTTCATCAGGCTTCGATAATTCAAAGCCTGTGCCGCCGGTTTCAACACTCATGCTGCTGCTTTTGATCGAAGCAGTGACCCATTTGAAGAACGATTTGTACTGGTTAACAGATGTGTTTTTAAACATGAACACATTTTCTGTTAGTTGCTGAAGCACTTGCAGATCGGCTTCTTCACCGAATGAAACAGCTACCATGCTCGATTTCGGAGCCCAGTTTTTCTTCCATTCGTTTATGGCCACTTGTGTATCATCGGTAGGCACACCATCGGTAAATAAAAATACAATGGGTTTCCAATCGCCTTTTTGTTCGGCAGTGGTTTGAATGGTGTTTTTACGCAGCTCGTACATCAGATGCCCGAGACCATTGCCCAGCGAAGTACCGCCGCCAATAGGGAATCGGGGCGGGTAGAAGGTGATGATTTCCTGAAGCGGAACAAGTGTGCGGGCCTGACCTGCAAACACAACAATAGAAATATGTACCGTTTCAAGCGCATACGGATCTTCTTTCAGCGCTTTAATGATCATTGCCAAGCCTTCTTCCACCATTTGAATAGGCTCGCCAATCATCGACTCAGAAATATCGATCAGGAAGTAAATCGGAAGTCGTCTCATGCAAATCGTTTTAAATTCGGTTAGCGAAAAACAGACAGCAACAGCAGTAAAATAATCAGCAACACAAACTGTGCTGTATCTATTGCCAGCCCCTGTCCGAGCTGTGTTGGTTTAAACGCTTTGCGCAGGAGCCGAAGAATAGGTTCAAGAATTTTTTCAATGAACATAAACTTCTTCAGCGCTTGCGGATGCATTCTGTTTTTATACGGATACAGTTTTGAGTAGAGGAATAAACCAATAATCAGAAACTGTGCTGCAATCGAAATAATTAATCCTATCAAGCCCATCAAATCACCATGTTAATTTCATCGGGCGGCGGAGGCAGTACAAGCTGCTCGGTTGAGTTTACACTCTGATTGCCTGTACCAATTGATGCCGATACCCATTTGAAAAATGAAGTAAGCGTATTACTGTCGGCTGTATCGAGATGCACAACAGTATCTGTAATTTCTTTGAGGAAACTGTCTTGAGCTGATGCACCTGCTGCACAAGCAACTACCATTGCAAAGTTGTGCTGTCTGATTTTAGGCACCATTTCGCGAAACAGCGCAAGATCCGAAGGCTTTCCGTCGGTCATCAGAAACAGTAGCGGGCGCCAGTCGCCTTTATCATCGCCAACGGCTGTTTTCATTTCGCGACGCATAACGTTCAGCAAAAGTTCCAATGCTGCGCCCATATTGGTTGGTCCCGAATCGGGTGTTGTAATTTCGGGCAGCAGCAGCGATTCGAGATCGGTAAGCGGAACAATCTGCTTTACTTCACGGTCAAACGTGATCAGGCTCATCCATACTGTTTCCAGTGCATAAGGATCCTGACGGAGTTTAGAAAGCAAAACCTGCAAGCCATTGTTCACGGCATGAATAGGTTCACCTTTCATAGAGCCCGAAGTATCGAGCAGGAGATAAACGGGTAATCGTCTCAAAGCAATAACTGATTATGCTGTTATACTACAATGTTTACTTCTGGCGGCGGCGGTGGCAATTCATTAATACCGCCAACTTCGGTGCCTGAGTTTTCTACTTTCTGACTGCCGGTGCTGATTGAAGCCGACACCCATTTGAAGAATGCTTTAATGGTTGATGAATCAGCAGTATCAAGTCCAACCACAACATCTGTTACTTGTTTGAGAATGTTGGTATCGGCGCCCGAACCTGCTGCACAGGCTACAATTACGCCGGTTTTACGCTTCTTCAATTCGGCCAGTCCGTTCTGCCATTGGTCTGTCGGACTTCCGTCGGTCATAATGAAAATGAGCGGTTTCCAGTCGCCTTTAGCTTCGGCGGTTCCGCGTGCTACTTCGCGGTCGATGCATTGTGCAAGAAGATTTAAGCCTTCGCCCAAAGCTGTGGTGCCTGTGGCGCGAATTTCTTGCATCTGGAATGAAGCCAGATCAGTAAGCGGAATCAACTGACGCGCGGCTGAGTCAAATGTAATTACACTGATGTAAGCCGTTTCAAGCGCATGCGGATCCTGACGAAGTGTTGAAATCAACACTTGTACGCCATTTTTCACCGCCTCAATCGGCTCGCCGGTCATTGAGCCCGAAGTATCGAGCAAAAGGTAAACAGGTAATTTTCGCATATCGTTATTGATTAAGTGAGGCTGTTAAGATCAGCACCTTCACTTTATTTATTATTCCTCATTTTTGCTGAATTCAGATCAGCAGTTTTGCTTAGTTGTAACGTGCGAGGTAGTCGCCCAGACCGCCTTTCATGCCCATGCCAACAGCTTCAAACTTCCATTCGGCACCGCGCTTGTAGATGCGGCCAAACTCAACAGCTGTTTCAATTGAGAAGTCTTCGTCGAG
Organism: Synechococcus sp. UW140; assembly: GCA_943371015.1. Classification (GTDB taxonomy): domain Bacteria; phylum Bacteroidota; class Bacteroidia; order Palsa-965; family Palsa-965. Next base: position 8,660 of record CALRTD020000039.1, read on the forward strand.
CTCATATTTCACCAGTTCTGTTCCTGTTGCATCAGCAATGCGGATGAACGAATTACGAACCTGTCCGAAATTCTGGCGGCGTGTATCAGCATCGTGAATGGTCACTACAACGCAGATTTGTGTAACGCGCTGATCGATTCGGGAAAGATCAACTACAATCTGCTCATCATCGCCGTCGCCATCGCCGGTGCGGTTATCGCCGGTATGTGTAACAGCACCGTCGGGAGAGTTGGCATTATTGTAAAAAATAAAAAACTCGTCGGCCGGAATTTTACCGGCTTCTGTGAGCATAAAAACTGAGGCATCAAGATCAAAAGCATCACCTGATGCGGATGAGTTTGTATCCCAACCCAGACCGATGGTAAATTTTTGCGCATTAAGGGTTTCGCGCTGCCCTTTCTGAAGGTTAATTGCCATGATGTGTATGAATATGTTGTTGAATAGTATTGAGATTAGTTCGGTATTCGTTCATCAGGTGGTAATTGTTTCCGTATGCAAGATCACAAAGACGTTGTAAAAACTCGGGCTGCACATTTTCAAGCAGCAATTGGAGTTCGTTTGATTCGGTGCATAGGATGAACTTGATGACACGGGTATTAAAAGTAAAGATTTTCCTCCGAATGAGTTCCAGTAAACTGCTTACATCTTTTACCTCGCTATAGTTCAGTACATTTTCAAACTCCGGCGCAATTGATGTATTTACCAGTTCAGCAAAATAGAGAAACATAAAATTCCCTTCAATACCCAGTTGCTCAATTTGCTGTTTGAGCACAAGTTCGTGACTTCCGGTGATGCGAATGTCGTCGAGCAATAATACATTTCGGTTGCTCAGAAAAACCTTATCGATATGGTAAGTGCCTTGAGTAATCAGGTTAAACCGTTCTTCAAAACTCAGATTGCCATAATCAACACTGTATGTTTTGTAGCGGTGAATGCGCGATTCGAGCAGTGAAGGTTTACCCGAAGCAGCCAGAAACCGATTGATCTCACGCACAAAATACTTCTTCATTGCACACGAAGCAGTTGGGATAAAATCATAAGGACTTGGGACTGCAACTGTTTGGGTTTCGCCGGTGAGCAATTGTTTGTGTGTTTCAATAAAGCCTCGCGCGAGCGCAATTCCGAAGTTCTCAGCTTCGGTTTCATCACCAAATTTAAAACGGCTGTATGCCTCAGCCGAAAACGTTAAATCTGAAGCGGAGTTAATTTTATGCAGCGAAAATGAACTGAAACTCATAACTGAAATAAAATACGCAGCGAAGGTACTTCTTTATCATACAATAAACTCCGAAAACCGAAGTCTAACGCACCTTTAACATCTGCAACCGGGTTATCGCCGGTATGCAATATCTGCTCTTTACTTAAAGTCTTTATTGTGCTGATATTATTGTAAGCACTTGCAAAAAAATCAGGCGATGGTTTTGCTGCACCATGCTCATCAGAATACAACTGAAAGTTCATGTATTCTGCAATACCCAATTGACTGAGCCGTTTGCGCAATGTGCGACCTTTTATAAAGCCAGTATTGCTGAGCAAACTGATTGTGATATCGTTGTTACGAAGTTCTTCAAACACTTCGTGTGTATCTGTATTCAGCAAGCGGGGAGGATGCTGAAAAAACAGCGCTTCCATTTCATCGTAAAAAGCAGAAAGTTCTTCGGGCGTAACCTCTTCCGCGTTTTTGCCGAGTGCATTCAGTGCCAGAATCAATAAACTTTCATAGTGCGCTGTTTGTCCGCACACCACACTGATATGATCGCACAAGCGGTCGAAATGCCGCAGTGTGGCTGATACTTCGTTCAGCGGCTGTGTTAAGCCAAAACGGGATGCAAGCAATGCATCCCGTTTTGGCTTAAACTCAGGATCAGAAGCAATCAGCGTCATCCATAAATCAAATGAAATATGGTGTATGCCGCTGCTTTTTATCATTGATAAACGTAGTTGCGGAGAATTTCGAGGAAATTGTCGGTAGGCTGCGGATTGCCGAGCGCGCGGAATTTCCAGGTACCATCTTTGCGATAAACTTCAGCAAAAATCATTGCTGCAGCGCCTCCCATGCTTTCATCGCCAGAAATGTTGTAACGGGCAATTTCCTTGCCGCGTGCATCTACAGCGCGAATGAATGCATTCTCGATCATCGAGAAGTTCTGGTTTTTCTGGCGGCCCTGATAAATGGTTACCATAAACAGTACTTTCGAATAACGCTGATCGAGCGAATCAAGTTTAGCTACAATCTGCTCGTCATCGCCATCGCCGGCACCAGTGCGGTTATCGCCTGTAAGCCAGATATGGCCGCTCGGGTGACGCTGTGAGTTGAAGTAAATCACATCGCTTTCAAAAAGTGCAATCTTCATACCGTTGGCATGCTGCACGGTACGGCCAAGATTTGCTACTTTATCATTCGAATCGAGCAGGAATGCAACGGCATCAAGATCATAATCTTCGCCTTTTTTTCCGCCAAACAGTTTGCCGAGGAATCCGCCGCCGCTTTGTTTGCGCATGTCCCAGCCCAAACCAATGGTAACGGTTGAAAGGTCAAAACTTTCGCCTTTGTCGTTTTTGCGAAGGTCAATGGTTTGACCCTTCTGAAGGTTAATTGCCATAGAAATTGTGTTTGTGTAGTATAATTATTTGATCACCTGTCCGGTGTAATATTTCTCAACGAAGAACGAAAGATCTTTTTGATAACCAATGCCCGAAGCTTCAAACTTCCAGCCATTATCACGGCGATAGAGGCGACCGAATTCAACCGCAGTTTCTATCGAAAAATCTTCACCCAGTTCGTATTTGCAAATTTCACTGCCGTCGCGGTTGTCAACGATACGAATATATGAATTACGCACCTGTCCGAAATTCTGACGGCGCTCATCAGCATTGTGAATAGTTACAACAAAAAGTATTTCCTGAATATCATTACTTACTTTTTGAAGATCAACCATGATGGTTTCATCATCACCTTCTGCACTGTTTCCGCCGGTTGGATCATCGCCGGTATGGTGCAACGCACCGTCTGGTGAATCGGGCTGATTGTAAAAAATAAAATGCCCTTCGGAGGGAATCATTCGGTTTCCGTTCAGCATAAATGCTGAGGCATCAAGATCGAAATCGTGACCGGTTCCTTCGTTCGGATTCCAGCCAAGACCTACGCTGAGATTAGACAGAGAAATGTCAACCTTTTGGCCTTTTTGAAGATTAATAGCCATGTTAAGAGTTAATTATCGAATTATAAAATGAATTAGTGCGGGTTATTTCTGCTCCAAAATAGGAATTTTCGATAAAAAAAGCCGGTATTTTTCATTTATCGGAAGAAAACCGAAAAATTTTTTCAGCCCGATCAGGAATGTACCTTTACAGCATGAAAAAAGTAATTACTTCGGCAGGAGCTCCGGCTCCGATCGGGCCTTACAGCCACGGTGTTTTGGTTAATAATATGCTTTTTATTTCCGGACAAGTGGGCAAAGACCCTGTTACAGGTGAAATTCACAACAGCACAATTGAAGCTGAGACCACCCGTGTAATGGAAAATCTGAAAAGCATTCTCACTGATGCGGGAATGAATTTTTCGCACGTTGTGAAAACAACCATCTTCCTTACTGATCTCAACAATTTTGCAAAAGTGAATGGTGTTTACGGCAGCTATTTTGCCGAAGGAGCCGATTATCCGGCTCGTGAAACTGTTCAGGTATCACGTCTTCCGCTTGATGTGAATGTTGAAATTTCAATGATTGCCGTAAACGCATAATTGCATGTGCGGCATTGCGGGCGGAATAAGCTGGACAGAGCACAGCAGGCATTACTTGCGGGCTATTGGTGATGCAGTGGAAGCACTGCGCCGCCGCGGCCCCGACGGCAACGGAATGTATGCCGGTACTCAGCTTGCACTTGGTCATGCACGCCTTGCCATATTCGATACCAGCGAAGCGGCGGCGCAGCCGTTTCATTCGGCTTGCGGACGATACATCATTGTTTTTAACGGAGAAATTTTCAACTTCCGTGAGCACCGCAACCGGCTGAGCCGCGAAGGCATTGTATTTCGCAGCAACAGCGATACTGAAGTGCTGCTCGAACTTTTTATCCGCCAAGGCGAAAATTGTTTGCAGCACCTCAATGGCTTTTTTGCATTTGCCGTTGCCGATCTTCAGCAGCAAACATTGTTTATCGCCCGCGACCGATTCGGCGAAAAGCCAGTACAGATTTATCGCGGCAACGGAATTTTGCTTTTTGCCTCTACACTTCAGGCGCTGCTTAAGTTTAATATTCCTCGCCAGCTCAATGCAATGGCCTTGCAGGCTTATCTGCACCTGAACTACATTCCCCCGCAGCTTTCGGTGCTTGAGCATGTAACGCCGTTGCAGCCCGGAACCTGGATGAAAGTTGCAGCCAACGGGGAAACTACCTCGCAGACTTGGTATCAGCAGCCTGCTGTAAGTCAAGAGCAGCCTTCGTTTGAAGAAGCTGCAAAAGTGCTTCGCGAAAAACTTACTGCGGCCGTTGAACGCCGACTTGCTGCTGATGTTCCGCTTGGTGCATTTCTCAGCGGCGGTATTGATTCGTCTGTGGTAGCAGCGTTGGCCGCCAAGTTCAATCCTTCGCTGCGTACGTTTTCCATCGGTTTTCCGGAAACACCTTTGTTCGATGAAACCGCTCATGCACGTTTGGTAGCATCGCATATCGGAACTAAGCATACTGTTTTTCCGGTTTCACAGCGTGATCTGGCAGCGAGTCTGGAAGATACCCTTGCTGCCATGGATGAACCTTTTGCGGATACATCTGCACTGGCAGTTACTATGCTCAGTCGCCTTGTACGCGGCGAAGTAACCGTAGCACTTTCGGGCGACGGAGCCGACGAGTTGCTGGGAGGCTACAACAAACACCGCGCAGCTTATATGATGCTGCACAGCGGCATGCGCGAGAAATTAGTTGCTGCCGGGGCGCCGCTTTGGGGGATGCTGCCCGCTTCGCGCAATTCGTTTCTCGGAAATCGTGTACGGCAGTTGCGCCGGTTTGCCGAAGGTGCAGCGCTGAACGATGCATCCCGATACTGGCGCTGGGCGGGTTACACATCAGGCCGCGAAGCACTGAACCTGCTGCTTCCCGAATGGCAGCGCGAAAATGCGCTGAGCATTGCCGCTTATCTCCCGCAGCTTTCGTTTTCACAAGCCGATAAAATGAACAGCATTTTGCATGCTGATACCGCATTTGTGCTTCCCGGTGATATGCTTGTGAAAGTGGACCGAATGAGTATGCATCACGGACTTGAAGTGCGCCCGCCGTTTCTCGATCACGAAGTTGCCGGATGGCTGAGCACACTTCCTTCGGAATATAAAATTGATGCTCAGCAGCAAAAGCGATTACTCAAAGCAGCGTTTGCCGATTTGCTGCCTTCTGAAATTTTTACCCGCCGCAAACAAGGCTTTGAAGTACCGGTTTTGCAATGGCTGCGGACCGATCTCCGAACTCAACTCAATGATTTGTTGAGTGAGGAACGCTTGAAAAATCAAGGCTTATTTAACGCAGCTGCTATTGCCGGCTTGCAAAAGCAATTACATTCATCAGATCCCGGCGATGCTGCTGCGAGGATTTGGGGACTCTATGTATTTCAGCGAAAATATGTTTCAATTTTTGAATGCTGATTTTGTTAAAAATAAACGCAATTAAGTTGCATTATATCAATGCTCTTTGGCCGAGAATGCGTAATTTCGCGCCGCATGAGCAAGGCTGAAGCAGAAAAACCGTGGTTTGAAGGATGGTTCGACAGTCCATATTATCACATTCTTTATCACAAAAGGAATGAGGATGAAGCGGCGCGTTTTATCTCAAGGATTTGCACTGCGCTGAATCCGCAACCCGGCACACGGGCATTGGATCTGGCCTGCGGAAAAGGACGGCATTCTATTGAACTGCACAAACTCGGGCTTGACGTAACCGGCATTGACTTATCGCCGTCAAGCATCGAAACCGCTGCGGGCTTTGCACAAGATGGATTGGCATTTTATGTTCACGATATGCGTCGTCCGTTTCGTATTCGCTACTACGACTTGGTTTTCAATCTGTTTACAAGCTTTGGTTATTTCAATCATGAACGTGAAAACCGCGCGGTGTTGGAATCGGTTTATAAAGGATTGAAGCCCGGCGGACGTTTGGTAATTGATTTTTTCAATGCCGAATGCGTTTGTGCAACAATAGGCTCAGGGAAAATTTATACCGAAACTGCTGAGGGAATTGAATTCAGCATTCAAAAAAATACAGACGATAAGTTTGTTTACAAATGCATCACTTTCACCGACAAAGGTGTTGATTACAGATTTCGTGAACAGGTACAACTGCTTCGTCTTTCAGATTTTAAGAGATTGATGGAAGGCTTGTTTGAGTTGACCGCAATTTACGGTGATTATGAACTGAATGCATTTGATGAAAAAGCTTCATCACGACTTATTCTTATTGCCCGAAAACGCTGATTATGCTGATTAGTGCAATAGTTATTTTACTTTCGGCTCTGGTGAGTGGCCTGTTAATGCTGGTATTTCGTGTTCCGCGAAAGCCGTTGCGTTTGCTGCTGGCATTTAGCGGAGCATTTTTGTTTGCGTTAAGCCTTCTTCATCTTATTCCTGAGCTGTATGAGCAGGGCGGTTCAAATACAGGGCTGTGGATTCTGGCTGGTTTTTTAATTCAGGTTTTACTCGAATACCTAACAACCGGTGTTGAGCATGGTCATGATCTTGCGCATGCACATTCGCATCACAACCACGAACCACACAGTCATACACACAAACATACACACCACGATCATTCGCACGTGCATCATATTGTTCCTGTTGGTGTGCTTGTAGGTTTGTGCCTGCATGCATTTCTGGAAGGAATGCCGCTTGGAACTGAAGTTGCAGGCGAGTCGCTTTTCCCGCCGTTTGTGTTGGGCATCGTATTACACAATATTCCGATAGCCATTGCATTTACAGGTTTGATGCTGC
>CALRTD020000040.1:0-15578 GCA_943371015.1 Synechococcus sp. UW140
CATTTGATAACTATGCTTACCGTGGTCGTAAGGTGCGCGTTAACCTTGCCGAAAATCGCGAAGACCGTCCCTTCAGTGGCGACGACGATGGCGGCGAACGCAAACCCCGCCGCAAAGATTTCAGCAGCGAGCGTCCTCCGCGCAAAGACTTCGGTACCGAGCGCAAGTCGGCTTATGGCAAAAGTCGCGACGATGATCGCAGTAAAAGCTATGGCGACCGCAAAACTGGCGGCAGCAAGAGCGGATTTTCGAAATCCAGCTCAGGTAGCGGCGAAAAAACCTGGGGCAAATCATGGGGTTCAAAAACCAGCAGTGATAAACCCGTAGGCAAAGGATTTGGCGGTGCATCAAAACGCGACGATGATAGCTCAAGCGGCGGCGATTGGCGAAAGCTGATTGACGGCGGCAGCAAAACGCATGGCGGTAAAAAATCGGCCGGCGGAGCTAAGAAGAAGAAGTGGTAAAACAAACAAAAGGCATCTGATTACAGATGCCTTTTGTTTGTTTACAAACTTCCGTGTTCAATAGTGGTTACCAACTTATCACTCTCAAACACATCCTGTGGCGAAATCATAAACTCGTCGAGCGGTGGCTTATTACCATAACGCTGCTTCATAATTTTTTTCACCACTGGTGAAGTAAGATCATAGTCGCGCATTTTTTTGCGTGTGCCTACCTCAATGCCCGCACCTTCCTGATATACTTTCCACACCAATTCCGAGCAATACAGACGTTCTTCATCCCAACTGAAATAAATATCATAATCGCGGCCGAGTCGTTTCATGGCTGAGGCTTTCATTGCAGCTATTTTATTTTCACTCAGCAATGAATCCGCATTTTTTAAACGGCGTACAATGTAAAACCCGTTTTGTCCGGCCGCAGTCCATTCTTCAACCGGAACTTTACGCACGGGCTGGACAGCCTCGTACACCATCCATTTTCCGTTTTCCTGAAACAGAATGCCGCAATGCGTATAAATGGAATGTGTGGCTAATTGTACAGCAGCGCTCTGTCCGGAATTTGAGCTTTGAAAAATAAGATCGCCGTTGTGGAAACTACTGTCGGTTGCTGCCACTTGCTGAACCGGTAAGCTTTTAAAGTCATCTCTGAATGTTTGAAAAGCAAACAAGCCTAGTGTAGCCAGCGAAAGGATAAGAAAATAGAAAGGTCGTTTCATATTCCTAAATTATTTGCATTTCGATAAACTCAAAAGCCAATAATTACTAAAATCAACTACTTCTTCTTTTCCGGAAGAACTTTTCTTTTGCTTCTGGTGGGAGTAGTTTTTTTTACGGTTGTTCGCTTTGTTTTGGTATTGACAAGATCTCCGATAAGATCCTTAACCCGTTTTTGCAGTACTTCTTTATCAGGTAAATACAACTGATACTTTGAAACAAAAATCTTGGAACTAACCCCTTTCATAGCATAATCAACAGTAACATTATCTTTTTGTTTGCCAAGAATAATGCCTATCGGAGCATTATCTTCTTTCGTGTTTTGTTCGGCTTCAAAATAATTCAGATACAAATTCATTTGACCAATGTCCAGGTGCCGAACAGCTCTTACTTTTAGATCAATAAGTACAAAGCATCTTAATATTCGATGATAAAATACAAGATCAACATAGTAGTGGGTGTTATCAAGCGTAATTCGAAATTGCTTGCTCACGAACGTAAACCCTTTACCAAATTCAAGAATGAATGCCTGCAAATTATCTATGATTTTTTTCTCAAACTGACGTTCAGAATACACTTTACCTTCCGGGATTTTTAGAAACTCCAGTACATAAGGATCACGAATAATATCTTCACTATTTTTAATTACAGTTCCCTTGCTTACGATCTTTTTTAAAGATCGTTTATTCCCTAAAACCATTCGTTCAAATAAAGAACTATCAATTTGGCGTCTTAATTCACGAACTGACCAATTTTCATGAATAGCACTTTTCATGTAAAATTCAATTTCATTAGAATTATTACACTGTAACAGTTCATGATAGTGTGACCAACTTAACTGGTTTGACACTGTCAAACCAGTGTTTAAATCTCGATTTTTACTTTTATTGTAATAATTATTTTTAAGGTGTATAGATTTATGTTTTTTACGTTCTTTTGTGTTTTTTCTGTTCTGGTTTGACACTGTCAAACCAGTTTTTATTCTTGCCGGTAATTCTCCAAATTCCGAAAATGTAAGGTAAAATAACCGCATGTAAGTAAGTTGACTTCTGCTAAATCCTTTTCCTAGTTCATAAGTCAGAATTTGTGATAAATCAACTAGCATATCTCTTACAGATTGCTCATCGTATTCAAATTCAACTTCTTTTTCTACAATCAGTTTTCCTGTAGCCCAATATGTATATAGCAGCTCTACATTTATTGAACGGGCAACACTTTCTCTTGCTTCGCTGATCAGCGTTTGAATATCTCTTAGCAAGCTTTCATAAGGATTCTTCTTTGCTTTCTTTATCATTCGTTTGGGATTTCTGCTAATTTATATATACGAGGTGTGTGTAAATTATAAATTTATTTTTAGCTTAAAAATAAAAAAGTCCAGTCTGTTTCCAAACTGAACTTTATTGATAAGTGTTTATGTTATTTACAAGCTACTTTCGAGCATTCTCAATGCTTCCTCAGATGTGCGTGTATTTGAATAGAAGCCAATTACTTTGTTTAGCACGCGTTCTACAATGCTGTCGGGGCAGGATGCTCCGCTAGTGATGATTATGCGTGCCGGTGATGTATGCGGCAGCCAGTTTTGTTTTTCGTGCAGGCTGTGTGTATGCAAATCAAAATGTGCAATTGACTCGGCGCTGTGTATTTCGGTTTCGTCTTTAATAAAATAGGTTGGAAACTTCCGCTCACAGAGTTCAACAAGATGTGATGTGTTTGAACTGTTGTAGCCACCAATTACAATCGCAGCATCAGCATTCCAGTTCAGCAGGCCATAAGTTGCATCCTGGTTTTCGTTTGTAGCATAGCACAGTGTATCGCGTGTATCCGCAAAATGCTGCTTCTCGTTTTCAGATGTATATTTTTCGGCCATCACTTGTTTAAAGTAATCGGCAATGGCCTGCGTGTCGGAAGCCAGCATTGTAGTTTGGTTGATTACACCAACTCGTTCAAAATGTACTTCCGGATCAAAACCTTCGCTAACACGATTGCCGAACAATGCTTGAAATGCAGCTTTGTCTGTTTTGCCAAGTATAAAAGCGCCAAGTTGCTGTGCTTCGTGCATGTCTTTGACTACAATTGCCGGTCCGTATGATGCAGCTCTGGAAAATGTAGCGCGGGTTTCTTCATGGCCGGGCTTGCCATGTATGATGTTGGTATAGGAGGAATTGCCAAGTTCAGATGATCGCTTCCACACTTTTTCTACAAACGGACAGGTAGTATCGTATTTAGCCGGTTCGATACCAATTTCGCGAAGTTGTTCTTCGATTTTCAGCGTTGTGCCGAAAGCCGGAATTACGACTACATCATCAGGTGTGAGTGATGAAAAAGGCACAATTTCTTTTCCATCGGTACTCATCAGAAAATTCACGCCCCGGCTTACCAGATCGCGGTTTACCTCGGGGTTGTGAATCATTTCGCTGAGCAGAAACACCCGTTTGCCGGGATTTTCATCAACCGCCCTGAATGCAATTTCAACGGCATTTTTAACCCCGTAGCAAAAGCCAAAATGCCGCGCAATGGCAATCTGCACCGAGCCAAAATCAAGTATCGCCGGACTATTGTCTTTGCGCCGCGGATCCTGAGTGTTGCGAATGTTTTTCACACGGTCAATAATCGGGCTGCGGTAAAATTCCGGGATGTTGAAGTTTTTCATCGTTTACAAAGGTAAAACTTCATCATGGAACAAGCAGGGGCGGCGAATGTTTAGCGGCAGAAATGTGAAACCGCAATAGCAGAAATTTATAAGGCGCATTAATTTAAGCAGATGGGAATGGAAAAGCTGAAATGCAGCCACGGGCTCACACTTAATCCGTCAATCGGTTTAAGTTCATTCCGGTGGCTTTCGAGAATACTCGCAATATCCGGATCATTCGGGTTGCAGTGGGTGCAGCTGTACACTTGTGATGTCGTGTATGTGAGCATCATCCCGGCACCCGTTTCAAAATATGCCCGCTTTTTGCCCAACGCAGTGCCCCAGGCAAACTGAAAAAGTAAGTCCTGCCTTTGCTGCGAAAGCTCCAGATGACTTTCAAAACTGCTTCCGCTTGCACCGCCCAGCCATATTTCCTGGTTGTTGAACCAGAGCGAACGGTAAGTAGCGCTAAACTGCATAAAATGCTTTTCATTTTTTGGCCACCAGCGCAAGTGATAACCAAGCGATGGACCTCTGTGCCGGTGTATGCTCATGGTGAGGAAGTACTCGTAGAGTTGCTTCATCAAAGGCTGCGGGTACAAAAAGCCGGCACGGATTTCATGACTTATTTCCGGCTTCGATTGCCATTCAAGACCGAGATGGGGTTCTCTGAACAGGAAGCGGCCAATTGAAAACCGGAGTCTGTATTGAGTGGATGCGGCATCGGATAGCGAGGACTGCTCCTGCGCGTATGCACCTGTGTATGCAGCAAATAAAAGAAGTACGATTAGTATATTTCTTTTCATTGGGATTATGGGGGAATTTAGCAGACATGAATATAAGCAATGGTTGCGTAAAAATCTGTCTGTCAGTTACAACCGGGGATTCATTTCAGGTAATTTATTTCTGCATCCTAAAAGTATAAGGTTTTTTCCGTTTGGGATACATGATATACGATACAGAAAGATGCCCGGAAGGTTGCGTGATAAATCCGTGCGTATATGCGCTACTTTACATTCACTGATGGGCATATTCCTGCACGTGTTCACCATCATTAAACAGCTTCTGGTCGATAATAACCCCGCCAAAGGTTTGATTTATCGAGGCTTTGTATGTTAAATGAATCTAAACCATACAGTCAGGTGTAAACGATTACACCAGATCAGGTATTACGATTACCTCCAGCCACCACCCAGAGCTTTATAAATATTTACGGTTGAAATAAGCTGGCGTTTCTTTACTGTAATTACATCCAGTTGAGTTTGCAATAAATTTTGCTGTGCCACCAATACTTCCAGATAATTTACTTTAACCGATTTATACAGTTCAGTTGATATTTCAACCGATTGAACAAGCACTTCTCGTTGTTGTCTTTTTAGTAAACTAATCTGATTTAAGTTCTCCAGGCTTGATAGTTCATTTGCCACTTCAACATAGCCGTTTAAAATCGTTTTCTGATAATTATACATGGCAGTAAGCTGATTCGACTTTGCGGTATGGAAATGCGCTTTAAGTGCATTCATATTCACCAATGGAGCAACTAATCCGCCTAATGTTGAATAGGCCAGACTTGCCGGGGAGATAAATAAGAATTGCGGATTGAATGCCTGAAATCCGATACCGCTTGTAATATTTATGCTTGGAAAAAATGCCGCCTTTGCGGCTTTCAAATCAAATTTACTTGCTGTTACCTGTAACTCGGCTTCACGAATGTCGGGTCGGTTTGCGAGAAGTTGCGAAGGAATACCCGATGCAAATTTTTGTGGAATATCTTTAAACAAAGCTTCCTTACTTCGCTGAATCGTTTGAGGGTATCGACCCAGTAAAAAATTGATCCGGTTTTCCTGTTCAAGAATTTGTTGCTTGAATTCAAACTCCAAAGCTTGTGAATTGAGCAGTTGCGCCTGAAATTGTTGTACGGCTAATTCATTTACCCGTCCGGTTTCTTTTTTCAGTTTAATCACATCCAGTGCTTCCTGCTGCTTTTGTATTGTTTGCCGGATAATTTCCAGTTCATTGTCCAGGGCAATCAATTCGTAATATGAAATGGCCACATCAGCAACCAGATTGGAAATTACATAGTTGGTACCTTCTATACTTGCCAGATAGCTGGCCTGAGCCGACTTTCGTTTGTTTTGTAATTTACCCCAGATATCCGCTTCCCATGAGGCGTTGAGTCCCACATACATGTCTGGAAGATTAATAGGCACTATTTTCCCGGGTAAGATTTCGGTGGAGATGTTTCCTGCCCCATCCATCGTATAAAGACCGAACTTACGAACACCTCCGCTTATATTCATACCTGCTTGTGGCAGCAATGCGCCTTTTGCTGATCTCGTTCCTGCACGAGCAACTTCAATTCGTTGTAAGGTCATCAGTAAGTCAAGATTACCGGCAAGTGCGGTATCAATCAACTTTATCAGGTTTGTATCGTCAAAGTATTCCCGCCAGCTAATTTTTGCAATCGTTGTGGTGTCGGCTGATACGGTATGATAACTTTCAGGAATTTTCTTTTCGGGCAATGAGAGATTGGTATTAAGCGATTTACAGCCAATTGCCAGTAATATCAATAGGGCGAAAATTGAAACCAGATTTGTTTTCATTGCAGGTTAATGAGTTTCGATTGAAGCTTCTTCTTGTTTTTTTCTTCCTTTCAACTTATCAGCAATCGTTGCGAAAACAACATATAAACCAGGGATGACCAATACACCAAACAGCGTTCCGAATAGCATTCCCCCCGCAGTAGCTGAACCAATTGTGTTGTTGCCGATTGATCCGGCACCAGAAGCAATCATGAGCGGTATTAAACCCGCAATGAAAGCAAAAGAGGTCATCAGGATGGATCGCAAACGAATTAGTGCAGCTTCGATAGCCGCTTCTACTACGGTTTTTCCCTCACGGTGTTTAAGTACAGCAAACTCAATAATAAGTATGGCATTTTTCCCGAGCATACCAATTAACAATACCATTGATATTTGAGCATAAATATTATTCTCCAATCCCATCATCCACAGAAAGAAATAAGCACCGAAAATCCCTACCGGCAATGAAAAGAATACAGGCAACGGGAGTAAATAGCTTTCATACTGAGCAGAAAGCAATAAGTAAACAAACAACAGTGAAATGGCAAAAATATAGATGACCGCATTTCCCGATTCGGCCTGATCTCGCGAAGAACCCGCCCAGTCATATCCATAGCCTTTGGGCAGTTTGGCAGCAGCTGTTTCTTTAATTGCAGCAATGGCTTGTCCGTTGCTATAACCATCTGCCGGCTGGCCATTGAGTATGGCCGATGTGTACATGTTGTATCTTGTTATTTGCTCGGGGCCATATACTTTTTCTATTCTTAGAAATGAAGAAAAAGCCACCATTTCACCTCTGTCGTTTTTGATGTACAGTTTCATAAGATCTTCCGGGTGTGCACGATAATTCGGAAGAGCCTGCACCATTACCCGATACATTTGATCAAAGCGTATAAAATTGGTGGCATATTCACTACCAATAAGGGTTTGGAGTGTAGCCATTGCATTTTCAGAAGTGATACCCATTTGGGCCGCTTTATCACGATCTATATGCAATAGGTATTGCGGAAAACTTGCATTGAAGGTGGTAAATGCATTCGAAATTTCAGGGCGTTTATTCAGCTCCTTTACAAAATCATTGGCTACGGTCTGAAAACCAGCCAGGTCTCCCGACCCCGTTTTATCCAGCAATCGCAGTTCAAATCCACTTGAATTGCCATAACCGGGTACAGGTGGTGGGGTGAAAAATTCGATACTGGCATCTTTAATGTGCTTTGTATTCTCCTGAAGTTTTGAGATAATTTCCTGATCACTAAGTTCACGCTCTTTCCATGATTTCAAGCTAATCAGATTCATTCCATAAATAGAACCCGTACCATCTGATAGTACGCTAAACCCGGCCAAACTGGAAACCGTATTTACCCCTTCTGTTGAAGATGCAATTTTCTGAACCTGATCAACCACCTTTTCCGTTCGTTCCAATGTGGCACCTACAGGCGTGGTAATATTGGCGTAAATAGCGCCCTGATCTTCAGAAGGCAAAAAGCTGCCGGGTACAAATCTGGATAATAAACCGGTACCGACAGCGAAAATAATCAGTACACCAAAAGTAACCACCCTGCGGTTTACAATAAGATCGAGTATGGCTTTGTATCGTCCGGCTATGCTGTTGTATTTCTTATTGAATCCGTTGAAAAATTTAGCCAGTAATGATGTATTGCTGTTACTTTCATGGTACGTGTTTTTTAAAAACAATGCACAAAGTGCAGGTGTAAGTGTTAGCGCGGTAACGCCGGAGAGTACAATGGCGGCTGCCATGGTTAATGAAAATTCGCGATAAAAAATTCCGGTAGGTCCGTCTAAGAAGGAAACAGGAATAAACACAGCCGACATCACCAAAGTAATGGCTACAATAGCGCCACTGATTTCTTTCATAGCTGATACAGTAGCTTCTTTGGCTCCCATTCCTGAATGTTCCATTTTGGCATGCACGGCTTCGATAACCACAATAGCATTGTCAACCACAATGCCAATAGCTAAAACGAGTGCAAACAGCGTAATCAGATTGATGGAAAACCCAAACAATTGCATCAGGAAGAATGTACCAATCAGCGATACGGGAATGGCTATGATTGGAATGATTGTGGAACGAAAATCTTGCAGAAAAACAAATACAACCAGGGCCACCAATATAAATGCTTCAATAAGTGTTTTCAATACTTCATAAATGGAGGCATCTAAAAATTGAGAAACATCGTAACTCAAAGTATAGTCCATACCCGGAGGAAAGGAAGTTTTTTTGATTTCCTCCATTCTGGTTTTAATTGCACTGATTACGTCTTTGGCATTACTTCCGGGCCTTTGTTTTAACATGATGGCTGCAGAGGGCCGACCGTTTTCTTTAGACAGTACTCCGTAACTCAATGCCCCGAACTCAACATCAGCGAGGTCTTTAAGCCTCACAAATTCACCGTTTTTATTGCTTACCAGTATGATGTTTTCATAGTCTTCCGGCTTGCTAAACTTTCCGGTATATTTTAACACATATTGAAGTGTCTGCGCATTTTTTCCTGAGCTTTCACCCACTTTTCCCGGAGCGGCCTCTACATTTTGTTTACGTAAGAGATCAATAACTTCGTTGGCTGAAATGTTGTACATTTTCATTTTATCAGGTTTCAGCCATATCCTCATGGCATAATCCTTAGCCCCTAAAATTTCAGCATAGCCAACACCTTTAATCCGCTTTAACTCTTTAATGATGTTGATATCAACAAAATTGTAAAGAAACTTTTCATCCAAAAGACTATCTGAGCTAAGTATGTTCAGATACAGAAGCATACTATTCTGAACCTTTTCCACAACAACACCTTGCTTGATGGCTTCTTCCGGAAGTTCATCCAACACAGATGAAACCCTGTTCTGAACGTTTACTGCCGCTATTTCAGGATCTGTGTCCGACTCAAACTGAATGCTGATTATACTGGTTCCGTCGTTACCCGAAACCGAGGTCATATAGGTCATTCCCGGTACACCGTTAATCGCGCGTTCCAGCGGAGTTACAACCGCTTTTACACAAGCTTCGGCATTGGCGCCTATAAATTTGGTGGTAACGGTCACCTCTGGAGGTGCTATATCCGGAAATTGTGTTACAGGTAGCTGCGGGAGAGAAATTAATCCCAGTGCAACAATCAGTATAGATATAACACTGGATAAAACAGGCTTATGAATAAATTTTTCGAGCATCGTTGCGATGTTTCAGTTTAAGATTTACTGACGATTTATTTTTTTTCATATGATATTTTATCCCCGGCTTTTACATTCTGAACACCTTCATAAAGTATCACCTCGTCTTTTGTCAATCCCGATTCGATAACAAACAGATTGGTAAATCGCATTTTAATCTTAATATTTCGCTGCTCGATGGTGCCGTCCTTTTTTACCACAAATACATAAAATAAGTCCTGAAGCTCAAACGTTGATTTTTTGGGAATAATCATCGCATTCTTCAATACTTTAGTCTTTACTATTTTGCCATTTCCTCCATGCTTGAGGAGTTTATCAGGATTGGGGAATCGTGCTCTGAATGCAATATTTCCGGTTGACGCATCAAATTCACTTTCTACAGCATCAACTTTTCCTTTATGCGCATATATATTGCCATTGGCAAGAATGAGAGATACTTCGGCCAACTCACTGTTTTTGTTCAATGTATAATCGAGATAGTCTTTTTCCGAAACATTGAAATAGGCAAACACTTCATTGATGTTTGAAATGGTGGTAAGCAAGGTTTCTTCCTGAATCAAACTACCAATCTTGTTTGGAATACGATTAATAATGCCGTCAAACGGTGCTTTTACTTCTGCAAATGAAAGGTTGAACCTTGCCTTGGCTTCATTACTTTCGGCAACTTCAACTTTGGCAATCAATGTTTCAACTTTTGCCGATGCTAAGTCGTATTCAGGTTTCCCAATAATATTTTTGCTAAATAGCTTTTGAGCTTCATCTAATTCAATCTGTGCCGATTTTAGTTCTGCCTTTGCATTTTTTAATTCAGCTTTAGCCCTTTGCAATTCCTGCTGATATTCTTTACTGCTAATGGTAAAAATAATCTGACCTTGTTTCACAGCCTGTCCTTCATCCACCCAGATTTTTTCCATAAATCCTTTGATATGGCTTCGCACTTCCACATTCTGTAATGCATTGATTTCGGCTACATACTCATTGGTTGCTACTGTATCAGTAATAACAGGTGATACTACTTTATACGTATCGGGTTTTGCTTCTTTTTTCTCTGAGCCGCATGAAAATAATAGCATTGATATAGCAATGCAGTGTAGGAATATAATTTTATTCATCGTTTAAATAATTCAAACGTTATAACTGAAGTGATATGTATAATTCTGGATTTTAGTGGGTATGAAAATGTGAAACCATCTCTGTAATTGCTGTGTATATAAGTTTTTATAAACTGTTTTTTAATATGAATTATTTAAATTGTATTTTGTTATTAAAGAAAGTGATGTATTGGCCGATTGGCAATACCACGGCAATTTTGGCATGATTATATTGATGATGAACAGGAGCTGTAATGCTTAATTGATGATCCTGTGTGGACAAAATTTCTTCAATGCTTTTCATATCAGTTTAACTCAAATCTTCGCTAACATTTTCGGATTTTAGTTCGAAAATTTGTTTGTGCTACAATTGAAGATGTACAAATAAATCAACAGCCATAGTCGATTTAATGCGATACGTTGACTACTGAATTTTATTTGTGGTGCAAATATATTATGAATAAAAATTGACTTTCATTAAGGAGGCGTTAAATGAAAAACGCTTTAATTTTCGCTTAAGAATAGCATACCGATTACTGATGAGATGTGGTGTAAAAGCCTGCTTATCGAGTGTACCAGTCGCTTTCTTTACGCTCTTTTATTCGAACAGAATAAATTAGTTGTACGTGAATATTGAGCGTGATTCAGCTGAATGTTTGCAAATCTGTGTCAGGTAGCACATTGTATTTCGGCAAACTTGCAGCTGTTTTATTTTGCTGCCACTGAAGTTGCTTGAGTACTCTACAGATATGTTTACCGATTTTGGTGCGTAGTTACGTTGTTGGTTGACGTGTATAATTTACGCAACCATACAATTCGGTCAGGAAATGAACCACATGTTTGTTTTGTTCGTGTTACATGCGTGTAGTGAGTTCGCCTGATAAATTATCGTTCAATACGTTTCTGCAGAAGATTTCCCACACTTGGCAAAAGGTTAGACAGATTGCCGATCTATTTAATGAGTTTTTTAAATTTCAGCCTACGTTTTTGGTATGGCACATTTTTCCTCATTCAGCGTTGTATTTTTTCTCCGGTCAACATCTGCCGGAGAAAAAAAGCATATATAGCAAAGCTCAAAAGCGAATGCTAAGCAGGCACTGAAAGTGTGTATTTGATTTTCATGCCGCCAGCTTCGTGTACTGATCTGAAATAGTAATATTATCTGCCTGCCGCAATGCATAAAAAAGCCTCCTCCGTTTGCACGAAGGAGGCTGAACCATCTCAATAAATCCGATCAATAATAAGTAGCGCGGCGAACTTCTGAGAGTTGCTTTGCAAAACGAATTACCTGACGGGTATAACCATATTCGTTATCATACCAAACGTAAAGCACAATGCTTTTCTTATCGGCAGAAACAATGGTTGCCTGACTGTCGAATACAGAAGGACAGGGATTTCCGATTACGTCACTCGAAACAAGTTCGTTGGAGAAAGCATACTGAATTTGTTCTACCAGATCACCTTTAAGAGCATATTGGCGAACAATATTGTTTACGTCTTCTTTGCTTACTTCTTTCTTCACCTCAATGTTGAGGATCGCAAGTGATACGTTCGGGGTTGGTACGCGCACTGAGTTAGCGGTGAATTTACCCGAAAGTTGAGGAAGTACTTTTTTCAACGCACTTTCTGCACCGGTTTCGGTAATTACCATGTTGAGTGCTGCAGAGCGGCCCCGACGATATTTCTTGTGGTAGTTATCGAGCAGGTTCTGGTCGTTGGTGTAGGAGTGAACCGTTTCGATATGCCCTTTTACTACGCCGAGTTCTTTTTCTACAACGAAGAGAATCGGCATGATAGCATTGGTGGTGCAGGAAGCTGCTGAGAAAATATTCTCGTTTTTAATATCAACGGTGTGCTGGTTTACGCCATGCACAACGTTCGGAATATCTTTAGCAGGTGCAGTAAGCAGCACTTTTGCAACACCTTTAGCCTGCAGGTGACGGCTCAGCGCAGCTTTATCGCGGAACACGCCTGTGTTATCGATCAGCAGTGCATCATTGATTCCGAAAGCAGTGTAGTCAACGTCTTCCGGATTGTTGGCGTGAATCATGTGTACGGTGTGACCGTTCACAATGAGTGCTTTGTTTTCGAGATCTTCAATAATTGTTCCCGGAAATGGTCCGTGTACAGAGTCGTTGCGGAGCAAATCGGCACGCTTTACAATTTCTTCGGAAGAATTGCCGCGTGTAACAATTGCACGCAGGCGAAGCTGTTCGCCTTTACCGGCCTGAGCAATGAGTTCGCGGGCTGCAAGGCGGCCGATACGGCCAAAGCCAAACAGAATAACGTCTTTGGGAGTAAGCTTGTGACTTTCTGCACCCATTAAACCGCTGAGTTTCGCGGTCAGGAATGCAGTCATGTCGGCATGCTTCTCGCGTTCTTCTGTCCACTCAGCACAAAGACGGCCGATATCCATACGCGATGGAGCCAGATCCATTTTGGTGAGTGCCTGAGCCAGCGCGGCAGTATCCTTAACGCTGATCGGACGTTTCACAATGTCTTTGGCATACTGGTGCAGGTTCATGATTTCGCTGGCGCTGCGGTCAATCAACTGATTACGGAAAATAATCAGTTCTACTGATTTGTCGTACCAGAGTGTACCGATATGGCTGATCAGTTCGAGTGCCGCGCGTTCCTGACCGATCCATTCGTTCAGTTCTGCTTCATACGATTTCGCTGCAGTGCCTTTGAGGGGCTCCATCGTGTCGAGTGTCATTGAGTTACAGGTCTGTTTGGTAATTGATTGATTATGGAAAAAGAAACAGCCGCAATGATGCGCGGGCGGGCTGGGCCTTACCGGTTCATTGCGGCTGTTGATTATTCGGATACATTGTTTAGCCGAGGTACGCTTTAAGGAGTTTGCTGCGGCTGCTGTGGCGCAGGCGGCGGATAGCTTTTTCCTTGATCTGGCGAACACGCTCACGGGTGAGATCGAATTTCGCGCCGATTTCTTCGAGGGTAAGGCCGTGCTGACAGCCGATTCCGAAGAAAAGCTTGATGACATCGCGCTCACGCTCGGTGAGTGTTGAGAGCGAACGTTCGATTTCACGCTGCAGCGATTCGTTCATCAGCAAACGATCGGCGCGGGGTGAATCGTGGTTTACCAATACGTCGAGCAGGCTGTTGTCTTCACCGTTGAGCAGCGGAGCATCCATAGAAACGTGGCGGCCTGATACACGCATGGTATCTGCTACTTTGTCTTCCGGAAGATCAAGCACTTGCGAAAGCTCTTCGGCAGTCGGTTCGCGCTCAAATTCCTGCTCAAGGCGAGAATACGCTTTGTTGATTTTGTTGAGTGAACCTACCTGGTTGAGCGGCAGACGAACAATACGCGACTGTTCGGCCAGTGCCTGAAGGATAGATTGGCGAATCCACCAAACGGCATAAGAGATGAACTTAAAGCCGCGGGTTTCATCAAAACGGCGAGCCGCCTTGATAAGACCAAGGTTGCCTTCGTTGATTAAGTCAGGAAGGCTGAGTCCTTGGTTCTGGTATTGCTTGGATACCGAAACAACGAAACGCAGGTTGGCTTTCACCAATTTGGCCAGTGCCACTTCATCGCCCTCGCGAATCCGCTTGGCCAGCATCACCTCTTCCTCTGCCGTAATAAGTTCTTCGCGTCCAATCTCCTGGAGATACTTGTCGAGCGAAGCACTTTCACGGTTCGTGATCGACTTGGTGATTTTTAACTGTCTCATGTCAGATGAATAATGTTCCCCCTTGGAACGATTAAATAAAAGTTACCGGTGCCTTATCTGAAAAGACGCGGCAAAATTACACCCTTTTAACGGGAAAGACAACGATTGATCGACTAAAGTTTGAAACAAAACGTTGAAACGTCGTGAATGTTCAATAAACAAGGGCAATTGCGCGATTAAAAACATCTTTTGAACGATAAGCAAAAAGATAAGTGAGCACTGTTCAACAGGTACGGATCGGTTAATAAGATGTTAAGATCCTCAATTTAGAGGTATGCTGCGTTTTACATTACACCATTAAAACGCAGCATACCAAACTTTGTTACATTCCGAATGCATAATATGCACGCATTCCATTCGGATAAACGCCTTCAATCAATACTCCGCCTTTTTTGTTCTCCAGAATCTTCTTCAATTCTTCGGGCGAAGCCACTGGTTTTTTATCGACTGACGTAATGATAAAGCCTTCACGAATACCGGCACTTTTCAATTTCCCGGTTTCGAGTTTGGTGATTTTCAGGCCATTGTTAATTCCCAGGCGCTTGAGGTCTTCACCAGCCATGCTTTCGAATGTTCCGCCAAGCGATTCAACAGCTTCAACCGGATCATCTTTAGTAATGAGCTTGGTAGAGTTGTTTTTATTTTTGAGTGTAACGGCCGTTGTTTTCGCTTTTCCGTTTCGCTCGTAGGTAAGCGGAAGTTTATCGCCGGGGCGGAAACGGTTTACCTGTTCCTGAAGCTCGGGTACATTATTTACCGGAATATCTCCTACACGGGTAATCACATCGCCCGGTTCGAGTCCGGCATCTCCGGCAGCGCTGCCTTCCATAAGTCCCTGAACATAAACGCCTTTTATATTTTTAAGCCCTTTTTCTTTGGCCAAACTGGCGTCCACATCGCGGATATTTACGCCGAGATAGCCGCGTTGCACAGTTCCGAATTCGGTAAGGTCGGTAACTACTTTCCGCACCAAATTAACCGGCACGGCAAACGAATAGCCTGAAAACGAGCCAGTTTGTGATGCAATTGCGGTGTTAATGCCTATGAGCCGGCCCTGAATATCAACCAAAGCTCCTCCGCTGTTGCCGGGATTTACCGCTGCATCAGTTTGAATAAATGATTCAACAGCACCCGAGCCGCTGCCATTTCCACCTATGATATTGATATTACGGGCTTTGGCACTTACAATGCCGGCAGTTACGGTTGACGTCAGGTTAAAC
>CALRTD020000041.1:0-15453 GCA_943371015.1 Synechococcus sp. UW140
AATTATCGGCAGATCCAACTTCGTTGAGTGTAAACTTATTTCTGAACGGGTGCGACAGAGCCGAATCCGGATAGTCAACCGGTTCAAGATAGTCGGGGTCCCCTAAAAAATTTCGGGGTAAAAAATCATCGCTGTTTCCATTTCCGCTATCGGTTGGCGTAAACTCCGCCACATTTTCAAAAATTGTCTTGATCCATTTTTCAACCTGAACTTCATCGCGCGCTTTACTGTCGTTCAGTTCAAGATAAAAACCACCGCCCAGTTTCAATTGCCAGTAATAGCTGCGGTATTTCGGTTTAAGGTCTTCTTTCGACAATTCTCCGCTCATCAGTTTGATCAAAACAGTAGCCGGCTTTACCTTTTCGGTTGCATGCTCAATCATCAGCAAGCAAGTACAGTTCTTTAACAGTAAATCGTAAATCGAGAGTTGATTTGACATACGTAATGGGATTATGAGATGATAAATTTACCGATGTCGTTTATAATTTCAGAAACTGATTTTTTAACAGATTTACTTTACCGACTTTTCCGGCTTCGCCGGAGTGTAAAATGTAGAGTGATGAGTGTAAAATGTAAAGTGATGAGTGTAAAGTGTTGAGTGTAAAGTGTTCTAAAACCGGAAAAACGAACCACGGCAAGCCAGAATGTATAGAAACGCCCGAGGCAGAACGCCAAGAGATGTTTGCAGGATGCTTTGTGAGGGACGATTCAAAAAACAAAATGCAACTCACGTCCCACACCGAACCGATCTTAGAAATCCGTTCTTGCAACGAGCGGTTTGTGTTTATACCAACACAAGGAGTTCGTCAATCGGTGAGGTGAGGGACTGCCAAACGAGAAAAAGAAATGAGTTTTCACCTGCCAACCTTTTAAAATGAGCATTACCCAAAACATTCAAAACCACGGGCAAGCTAGAAAGTAAAAAAACGCCTGAACCAGAATGCCTAAAATGCTTTGCAGAAAACCGTTGGAGGCACAGTTTAAAAAACAAACTGCAACTCACGTCCCACACCGAACCGATCTTAGAAATCCGTTCTTGCAACGAGCGGTTTGTGTTTATACCAACACAAGGAGTTCGTCAATCGGTGAGGTGAGGGACTGCCAAACGAGAAAAAGAAATGAGTTTTCACCTGCCGACCTTTTAAAATGATCATTACCCAAAACATTCCAAACTGCAGGCCAGCTAAAATGTATAGAAATGCCCGAACTAGAATGCCAAGAAATGCGTTGCAAAATGCTTTTGGAGGCATGATATAAAAACAAACTGCAACTTACGTCCCAATTTCCCTTCCGGGAGTGTAAAATGATGAGTGTTGAGTGTAAAACGCTAAAACCCGAAAATTGCTCCAGAATATAAAATGCTCTTGTCATCTCGAGCCCCCGCAGAAAATGAGGGGGAGAGATGACAAGCTAACACCAATATTTCTCATTTTCCCCCGTTACTTTTAAAACCCTTCAACCTTATGTTTTTGGTCTGCCTTTTGCTTTAACCCAAAGAGACCAAACAACAAGTTTCTTCGTAACTTTGTATAAGCAATGAAAAACACCCATTTATCACGCCTGCTGTTTGTGCTGATGCTTTGTCTTTCAGCCGTTTTTGTTTTTGCACAGCCTCCCGCTGCTGATGGTTATCCCAACCGCACCGATGAGAAAGGCCGAAAGCAAGGTCCCTGGCGCAAAACCGATGAAAAAGGCATTGTGCAGTACGTTGGTCAATTCAAAGACGACAAGCCCGTTGGCAAGTTCACCTACTATGATGCCGAAGGCAAAACCCTTCGCGATATGGTTTTTGTGAATGATCACATTACCTACGTAACCTTATACTGGGTGAATGGCAAAAAACAGGCTGAAGGCAAGTATGTTGATCAGAAGAAAGACAGCCTCTGGCGCTTTTTCGATGGGAATGAACTCCTGCTGAGCGAAGAAAACTACAAGGCCGGAAAAAAAGAAGGGATTTCCATTACCTATTACCCCGGAGCCACTCAGGTTTTTGAAAAGAAAGCCTTTAAAAACGATCTTCAGGAAGGAGCATGGCAAGAATTTTATCCCAACGGCGATAAAAAAGGCGAAGGCACCTTCGTGCTCGGAAATCCCGAAGGTCGTGCCACATGGTATTACGAAGGCGGGCGCATCAGTATCATGGGGAATTACAAAAAAGGCCTCAAAGAAGGAATTTGGGTGTATTACACCAGAGACGGAAAAGAAAAAGCCCGACAAACCTGGAAAGACGGAAACCTGCAGGGACAAGACATTCTCATAAAGCCCGAAGAACTGCAGAAAATGGGCGAAGAAATTTTGAATAACGGCGGCGGTGAACCTCAGCCGCCCAATGGACCCGGAGGACAATAAACAGTGAGCAGTAAAGGAAAAGTACTTGTAGCCATGAGCGGCGGCATCGACAGTTCGGTGACGGCGCTCATGCTGCATGAAGCAGGGTATGATGTGATCGGCATTACCATGAAAACATGGGATTATGCCACCGCCGGTGGTTCGCGAAAAGAAACCGGCTGCTGCAGCCTCGATTCTATCAATGACGCCCGTTCACTTGCCGTGAACCTCGGCTTCCCGCATTACATTCTCGATATCCGCAGCGAATTCGGCGACCACATCATCGATAATTTTGTGGATGAATACCTCGCCGGACGAACGCCCAATCCTTGCGTGCTGTGCAATACGCACATCAAATGGTCGGCGCTGCTTAAACGTGCCGATCAGCTGGGCTGCGAGTTTATTGCTACCGGCCATTATGCACAGGTGCGCCACGAAAACGGCCGCTATGTGATTTCGCGCGGACTCGATGCCAACAAAGACCAGTCGTATGTGCTTTGGGGACTCACACAGGAAAGCCTGAAGCGCACCATTTTTCCGCTCGGCAAATACCGCAAAGCCGAAATCCGCCAGATGGCCTTTGATGCCGGCTACGCCGAACTCGCCAACAAAAGTGAGAGCTACGAAATTTGCTTCGTGCCCGACAACGATTACCGCGCTTTCCTGCGCCGCAAAGTGCCCGGGCTCGAAGAGCGAGTTGACGGCGGTAACTTTGTACTGGCCGACGGCACTGTGGTTGGCAAACACAAAGGCTATCCGTTTTACACCATCGGGCAGCGCAAGGGCCTGGAAATTGCTCTCGGCGAACCCATGTTTGTTACGCAAATCATTCCCGATTCCAATACCGTGATGCTTGGCACCAAGCTCGAACTTGAACGCCAGCACATGTGGGTGCGCGATTACAACTTAGTAAAATACGCCGCACTGCCCGAAGGCTTTGAAGGACTCACTAAAATCCGCTACAAAGATCCCGGCTCCTTGGCTTCACTGCGCGAAGAAAACGGCCGCATCAGCGCGTTGTTTCATCAGCCGGTGAGCGGCGTTGCGCCCGGACAATCGGCCGTGTTTTATGAAGGTGATGATTTGGTGGGCGGAGGTTTCATCGACCGCTCATCGCCAAACGAACCTCTCCCGCATTTGCAATAGAGCCATGAAAAACTATTCGCTGTTCATTGTGTGCATACTTCTGCTGCTTGCGGCCTGCAAGCCCGATGAAGAATCAATAACAGCCGATACTGGTTTCAACTACGTCCGCACAACGCCCGGCGATTACGTGATTTACGAAGTTGACTCAATCGTTTACGACGATTTTAACGGTGATACAACGCATTACCGTTATCAGCTCAAAGAAGTGATCGAATCCGTTTTTTCGGATAACGAAGGTCGTCCGGTGCAGCGCATCGAACGTTACGTTAAACGTTACAACGACACCATTCCGTACAGCAATTTACCGTGGATCTTAGCTCGGGTTTGGTCGGCACAGCGCACGGCAACAACGTATGAGCGTGTTGAGGAAAATGTGCGTTACCTGCGGCTGAGTTTACCGCTTCGCCAGGATAAACGCTGGAACGGAAATACATT
Source organism: Synechococcus sp. UW140 (assembly GCA_943371015.1). Taxonomy (GTDB): domain Bacteria; phylum Bacteroidota; class Bacteroidia; order Palsa-965; family Palsa-965. The sequence goes on from CALRTD020000041.1 coordinate 3,910, forward strand.
TAACACACTCGGCGAATGGCAATACAAGTGTACTTCAGCCGATGTGCCCTACAGCATCAATAATCTGAATTTCGATTCAACCGCATTTATTGTGCAGCGGGCTGATACCAACCGCCTGTACTATAAACTCTATACCGAGCGCTATGCCCGCAACACCGGGTTAATTGAAAAGCAGGTGGTGGATGTGTTTGATACCGCACTGGCTCCAACCTCAGTGCTTTCGCGCATTGCAGGCGGATTGGTTTACAAGGCGCGGGTAGTGGAGTGGGGACATCAGTAAATTGCACTTTTCTGTTCAGGTAAACCGGTTATCAAAACAGGCTTGCACAAACAGGAGTCGTTGCTGAAATTTGAATAAGGCTTGCACAAGGTCAATGCCGAAGAAAAACAAGACTATGAAAAAACTTTTACTCGCCGTATTGATTCTTGCCGCTGCAAACGAAATGCAGGCACAAACCCGTTACTGGATTCAGTTTACGGATAAAGGCAATTCGCCCTATACCCTTGCCAATCCTTCGGCCTATCTCTCGCCCCGCGCAATCAGCCGCCGCGCTGCACAAGGTCTTTCCATCGACTCGCTCGATTTGCCGGTAACACCGTCTTACATTGATTCGGTACTGGCAACCGGTGTAACGGTTCGCGCCCGTTCCAAATGGCTGAACGGCGTGGTAATTATCACCAGCGATACAAACGCCGTGAACCAGATTGAAGCACTGCCATTTGTGCAGGGTTCTCTCAAAATTGCACAGCGCAATGCTTCTTCTGCCGTAAACGACAAGTTTGCCGAAGAAAGCATCAGCACACAACTTCCCTCAACGCAGCGCAACCTCAATGTCAGCAGCACGATGCTGAGCTACGGAAGTTCGTTGAATCAGATTGATATGATTGGCGGCGTTTGTTTGCACAATTCGGGCTACAGAGGCGCCGGAATGGTTATTGCAGTTATTGATGCCGGATTTAATAATGTCGATAATATGGCTGCGTTCGATACGCTGCGCGCTTATAACCGTATTCTCGGTACCTGGGATTTTGTAGAAGGCAATGCATCGGTGTATGAAGACAATACGCACGGCACATTTGTACTTTCGTGCATGGGTGCCAATCTTCCCGGCGATCTGATCGGCACAGCTCCCGAAGCCTCGTACTGGCTGCTCCGCAGTGAGGATGCGCCTACCGAATATATTGTAGAAGAATACTTCTGGGCTTCGGCCGCCGAGTTTGCCGATAGTGTTGGGGCTGATCTTATCAACTCATCACTGGGTTATACCCGTTTTGATGATCCTGCACAAGATCACACCTACGCCGATATGAACGGCAATACAGCACCCAGCACCCGTGCCGCCGATTTTGCCGCTTCGCGCGGAATGATCGTGGTGAACAGTGCCGGCAACTCAGGCTCTAATTCCTGGTTCTACATTGGTGCTCCGGCCGATGCCGACAGTATTCTGGCTGTTGGCGCAGTTGATCCTTCGGGCAATTACGCCAGCTTCAGTTCGCGCGGCCCCAGTTCCGATGGCGATATAAAACCCGATGTGGCTGCACAGGGACAAAGCACTGTACTGGCGGGTACCGGCGGAGGCACATTTACCGGCAACGGTACTTCGTTTGCATCGCCTGTGCTGTGTGGTTTAGTGGCTTGTTTGTGGCAGGCGCATCCGACCATGAACAATGTGCAGTTGATGGATGTGATTAAACAAAGTGCCGATCAGTATTCTGCACCCGACAGCTACCTCGGCTACGGCAAACCCGATTTCTGCGCCGCCAATCTCGCGCTAACCGAATCTCCCACATTACTCACCGGAGCCGACCAGCTGGTGATGTCGGGGCCCAATCCGTTTACCTCGGTAATGAGTTTCAGCTTCTACTCCGTCACCGACCAGTGGCTGCAAATCACCGTCACCGATGCTACCGGCCGCATTGTAGAAGATCGTCAGCTTTTTGCTTCTGGTGGTTCAATGAATGTGTTTAACCTCGAAGCCAGCGCAGTTGTTGCTGAAGGTGTTTACATTTTGCAGGTGCGCTCGGTGCAAGGTACTTTTGAGCAGAAGTTGGTGAAAGCTGCGCAGTAGAAGCTTTTTGTCCTATTTCGGTTGCTGCTTAATAGGACAAAAAAGAGATCATTGTTTTTCTCATTTTTATTTAAGTTTAATATCTTTCTGTCAATTATTGGTATATAATGAATATCAGTGTATTAAATTACGTTTTGCGAAAAACCGGAGAACGATTTTGTCAATATATTATAAACTATTCAGGTGAGATTAGGTATGACCAGAATCAGTATAATCTAAATTTTACGAGTAATCAAATAAATGCAATTAATGCAGCCTATTTGATACTTGTTGAATGTGAAAAAGCAAGTATTTATTCAAATAGTAACCATTTTAAAAATAATTTATATCATTTTTGTTCTGACTTTAATGCCCTAAGAGAAAATTGTGAAGGCTTTATATCACAAAGAGTATCAAGTAATGAATTGTTATCTTATTTGTATGAGAAAGCAAGAATATATTATCCATTATTGTTGATTTCAGAATCTATTGATTACCCTTATTATAGTGGAAATGTTTTCTCTATTTTTCCTTATTCAATTGAAGAAGGAGAGTTAGTATCTAAACTCATAAGGAATCATCCTCAGTTGAATAAAATTATTAGAAGTAATAGAATTTGTTATCGCATGTCTGATAATAGCTGCGTGGTTAGTTCTATGAATGATTTTATTGGAAATTATATTTCAAGATCGTTTTTAAATTGCTGTTATAGAATGAAATATACTTTAGAGGATTTATACTCTGAATTGGAAACTAGTATGAAAGTATTGGAGGATATCGCTAGTGGTAATGAAGTTGAAGTGTCTTTTTTTGCTGGAATTAAAGGAATGAAACTTGAACAAAGTGACTATTATTATTTTGACGATAATGTTTGTTTTAGAAATGCTGATTCTACTAGCAATCCAACGATACATGAAACAATTTCTATCGCGACGACAGAAAGTCATTCACAAACTCTCATTGGAGGAGTCCTTGAATATAAAATTCAACTAAAATCACTTGGAGTGATAAATAATGAAGACTATCCGATTAATCGAGATTTTAGTTGGTATTCTGAAATTTTAAATAATATTCAAATGGCTTGTATATTAACATTACAGTCTGCAAGCCCACTTGTAAGTATTTCCTTTATTGATTTCGGTTTCCCTATTAGCAGAAAATTTCACCAACCAATTGAATTTTCTCCAAGTGGAATATTGATATTAAATGACTCAAGTATTGTGATGGTAAAAAAATGGTTTTTATTGTTAAATAAAGTGGATATTAATTATTTCTCAGTAACTCTTGAGAGAATCAAAAGTTCAATTTATAGTAGATCAAATTTACTAGATTCAATACTTGACGCTTTCATTTCTTGGGAAAGTATGTTTAGTTCTAAAATAAGTACTACTAATTCTGTAATTAATTCATTTATTGTGATATTGCGCAGATCAAAATCTATTATATCAGAAAAAGAATTAAAAAAAGAATTGAATAATTTGTATAGTATAAGAAGTGCTATAGCTCATGGTAATCCTAATAAACATAAATCCTTGGAAAGCAATGATCCCGAAAATCCTCATTTAAAAAAGGAGCAGGTAAAGAATCGGGTTATAGAAATTGCAATTATTGTTTTAAAAGAATTACTACTTGACTATAACTTGTGTAATATGACTGCTGAACAAAGGGTGAAAATTCTGCTAAATCCTAAATTGGAAGAATGTAAAGAATGTAATACCAAGAAGTATTCTTTCTCATGAACCGCCAACTCCTTTACCAAACCTGCTGCACCAACCTCCAACACCGCGAAGCGGAGTTGGTAACTGCCATCACCGAACTCAGTGCCGGAACCGAAGGCAAAAGCACCGCCGGCGATAAGCACCAAACTGCGCAAGCCATGGCACAAATGGAGCAGGAGAAGCTTGCCAATCAGTTGGCGATGGTGCGCACGCAACTGGCACAATTGCAACGCAACGAAGCTACTGCAACAGGCAATCGCATTGTGCCCGGGCATTTAATTGCTACGAATAAAGGCTGGATTTACCTGAGCACCGCACTCGGCAAAGTAAATGCGGGCAGCGAATCTGTTATGGTTATTTCACCGCAATCGCCGCTGGGCATGAAGCTGCAAGGGCAGGAAGCCGGAAGCCGTGTACAGGTGAACGGAACGGAGTTTGAAGTGCAGCAGGTGCTTTAGGAATTCGGAATCTGGTCGTTTCAACAGGCTCATCGGCCAGGGGGAATTCTATTTCACCTGAAACGTCCGTTCATACGGCACCCGATTCACAATAGAGCGGCCGAGTGTAACTTCATCGGCATACTCAAGTTCATCGCCGATAGCAATGCCGCGGGCAATGGTGCTGACGGGAATATTGAAATCTTTGAGGCGGCGGTAAATGTAGAAGTTGGTGGTATCGCCTTCCATGGTAGTGCTGAGCGCCATCACAATTTCGTGAATGGTTCCGCTCTGCACACGCTCAACCAGCGCATCAATGTGCAAATCATTCGGGCCAATGCCATCCATCGGTGAAATAATTCCGCCGAGAACGTGATACACCCCGTTGAATTGCTGCGTGTTTTCAATAGCCATTACATCGCGCACATCTTCCACCACACAAATCAGTCCTTGATCGCGTTTCGGGTTGGCGCAGATGCTGCATGTTTCTGTATCGCTGATGTTGCGGCAGGTGTTGCAGTATTTCAGCTCTTCGCGCAGGCGGATGAATGTGTTTCCAAACTTCCGCACCGCTTCGGTATCCTGCCGCAGCAAATGCAGCACATAACGCAGCGCAGTTTTGCGCCCCACACCGGGCAGCGAGGCTAAAGCCTCAACTGCTTCTTCAACAAGTTTCGACGGGTAGTTAATCACTTTGTAAAGGTAAACATTGTAGAGGTACGTTGCTCTTGTATCAAAGGAGTTCTGTGTATCAACATCCCAACGGATGTTGATACAAGAGCAACGCGAAGTACTATCTAGCCAACTTCCCCAGCAACAACTTCAAATGCGCCGCGTCTTCCACTTCGTTCACCGGCGACAATCCCAGCGGCACGCGCACATGGTTTACGGCATCAGTATCAGGAAAAGTTTCGGCGGGCGAAGTCGCTAACCAGGCCAAAGCCGTTTTCAGCGCATTGGCTTTTGCGCGAAACGTGTGCGCTGCATTGCGGCCGGGATGAATGTGAATGTACCGCTCGTAAGTATCGCCCGGACGAAGTACCCAGCGCGATTTCTCGCTCAGCGTAAGTTCGCGGTAACCGGCAGTACCAATCCACTGCATAAAGGCTGAACGCTCTAGATTTCCGGCAGCGCTGAGCTGTGCGGCAATTTCTGCTGCAACTGTTTCGGGCGAAAAATCGCCGTCATAAACATCCATTACCGAAGTGCCAAGCTCCAGCAAATCAGCGTGAACGGGTGTGCTGTTTTGTTGTGCTGCTATCCATGCACGCTGCACACTCAAGTGGTGCTTCAGCGCATTGTAACGAAACGGAACGGGCATTATGTCCTGCATCACGCTTCAAGCTCGGTGAGACGAATAAAGCGCTGTCCGATCCAGCGTTCCAGATCTTTTTCTGTACTAATGATGCGCATCACCAGCGGCTCATCATCGTTCGGATATTCGAGCTGTATGGTTGCATCCATCCGCAGTTCATAGCGCATTGTAGATATAGCTGATTTCAGTCGCTGAAGCGCCGTAGTGTCGTTGCGGGTAAAGGCAAGACGGTAATCGTCTTCAAGCTGAGCAAGGTCTTTGCGAACGGGTGTTGACATACAGCGTAAAGGTCGGGAATTTTTACTACACCTTCGAAATTTCAAAAACTACACCTTCAAGGTTTCTGAAACCTTGAAGGTGTGAATACTAGTCCCCGAAGGTGTAGCAAAAATCTCGATGACTTTGTATAGCATATAGCTATCTAAATAAAAACTTATTTTTGAGAATGGATTTGTGTATTAATAAGGACGGAGAAAGAACATGGTGTGAAATGATGCGGGAGGCTTGCAGCGAAGACTATGAGGATGCTGATACTCCTATTTATTTCAGCAGAAGATTTAATGAGTTTGGATTGAAAATTATGGATGGCGGTTCATCGTATTATACAATAAGCTTCTGTCCATTTTGCAGTACAAAATTACCTGAATCGCTTCGTGATCGTTGGTTTGAAGAAATGGATAAACTTGGAATTGATTCGTGGAACGAGGAAATACCGGAGAAGTATAAAACTGATGAATGGTACAGAGAGTTGGAGTGATGAAAAGTTGTGAAGTGTTGCGATTATCATTTCTCCCGATCTTTACCCTCACACCATGTCCAGCAATTTCCCCATAAACGATATTCTCCCCGAAGTACTCACCACGCTTGAGCACAACAACACCGTTATTCTGCAAGCTCCGCCGGGTGCGGGAAAAAGTACGGTGTTGCCGCTGCATTTGTTGAAAGCATCGTGGTTGGGCACTCAAAAAATTCTCATGCTTGAACCGCGGCGTTTGGCTGCACGCGGCGTTGCTGCGCGACTTGCTTCGCAGCTTGGGGAGAACGTGGGCGAAACGGTTGGCTATCGCGTGCGCTTTGAAAATCAGGTGTCGGCAGCTACGCAGCTTGAGGTGCTTACCGAAGGCATTCTCACCCGAAGACTGCAGCACGATACTTCGCTCGATGGTGTTGGCCTTGTCGTTTTCGACGAATTTCACGAGCGCAGTTTGCATGCCGATCTCGCTTTGGCCTTGTGCCGCGAAGCACAGCAAATTCTCCGCCCCGATTTGCGCATACTTATTATGTCGGCCACGCTGGATGCGGCTCCGCTTTCGGCTTTGCTGGGCAATGCGCCAGTGCTGACCAGCGAAGGCCGGCAATATCCTGTTGCCCTGCATTACCGCGCACCTGATGCGGATGCACGTTTGCACGATGCCGTTGCCGAAGCCGTGCGAAATGCAGCGCGTGAGTTTGACGGCGATCTGCTGGTGTTTCTGCCCGGCGCAGGTGAAATACACCGCACACAGGAAATTCTCGAACGCACCCTGCCCGCATTGGCTGTGCATCCGCTGTACGGCGATTTGCCTCCGCGCGAACAGCAGGCGGCATTACAACCCAATGCAAGCGGACAACGCAAAGTTGTACTGGCTACATCAATTGCCGAAACCAGTTTAACCATAGAAGGTATCGGCATTGTAGTCGACAGCGGGTATGCCCGCGTGCCGAAATTTGATGTACGCACCGGACTCACGCGCCTCGAAACGGTGCGCGTTACAATGGATGCAGCCGACCAGCGTGCAGGTCGCGCCGGACGATTAGGCCCCGGTGTTGCTATTCGTTTGTGGAGCGAAACCGTGCAGCGCGGCTTGACCAAGCAGCGCGTTCCGGAAGTGCTTGAAGCCGATCTGGCGCCGCTCATGCTCGAGCTTGCGCAGTGGGGCGTGCGCAGTGTTACAGAGTTGAACTGGCTGGCTGTGCCTCCGGCGGCGGCTGTCAATCAGGCTACCGAATTGCTGCGGCAGTTGGATGCGCTTGATGAAGAAAGTAAAATTACGGAGCGCGGAAAAGCCATGCTGCGTTTGCCCGCGCATCCGCGCATTGCGCATTTGCTGCTCGAAAGTGTGCTGCAAAAGCAGGAAGCACTGGCCGCCGATGTTGCTGCCTTGCTCGAAGAGCGCGACCCGATGCAGCGCGGCGAAAATGCCGGTGCTGATCTTGTGCTGCGCGTTGAAGCCCTGCGCCGCTGGCGAAATCGGGATTACGTGCAGGCAGAGCGTTCGCGGCTCGAACGCATTGAGAAACTGGCATTGGCCTGGCGCAAACAACTGAATGCAAAAGTTGACAATGCGTTGCCGGCGCATACTGCTGTTGGTTTGCTGCTTTCGGCAGCATATCCGGAACGCATTGCCAAACGGCTGGAGCAGAATGGCCGTTACCGTTTAGCCAACGGTCGCACTGCACGTTTACAGCAGAACGATCCGCTGGGCGATGAAGAATGGCTGGCCGTGGCACACTTAGACGGCGGCAGCAGCGAAGGAAAAATTCACCTTGCCGCGCCGCTTGATCCGGCTGATGTTATGCATGCTGCAAAGCCGCGCCGCACGGTGAGCTGGGATACGCAAAAAGGCGAACTCATTGCGCGAACCGAAATGCGTATCGGCGAAATGATTGCATCGAGCAAACCGCTGAAGGAAATTACCGACGATGAACGCCTCGGCATTTTACTGAACGTTGTTCGCAGCGAAGGGTACACGCTGTTCAATTGGAATGAAGTTATTGAACAATGGCAAGCCCGCGTGCTGAGTTTACGCAGTTGGCGCAGCAACGAAGACTGGCCTGATGTAAGTACAAAACAGCTGTTGCTGAGTGCCGACGAATGGCTTGCACCGTGGCTCGGCAACATCCGCCGCCGCGAGGATTTTAAACGCATCGAAATTTTGCCGCTGCTGCAAACTGTGTTGCCGTGGGAACAACAACAGCAACTCGAAAGATTAGCTCCTGATAAAATAAAGGTACCCAGCGGCTCTGAAATAAAGCTCGAATACAGCACCGACGGAAGCGCACCAGTTTTAGCTGTTCGGCTGCAGGAACTTTTTGGTTTACCTGAAACACCTGCAATTAACGAAGGACGGAATCGTGTTATGATTCACCTGCTTTCGCCGGCTTACAGACCGGTGCAGGTAACTCAGGATTTGAGGAGTTTTTGGGAAAATACCTATCAGGAAGTACGCAAAGAACTCCGCATCCGGTACCCGAAACATCACTGGCCGGAAGATCCGTGGACGGCAGAGGCGGTGAGAGGGGTGAAAAGAAAAAATCAGCCCGGGAGTTAGTCGCTGCACAATATTTGTTTTAGCAATAGCAACCGTTATCAAATCGAGCTATTATTTATTTTTTGTAAAGTTTATATCTGTAAGTAATTGCTCCCGGATATAATCGGTAAAGTAGTTAACGTGCCGTGTTTACTGATTATGAATTAATTATTGACTATGGTTTTTCTTGTTAAGAAGAGGCAAGTAAATTGTTTTTAATCTATGTGAAAAATTTACACATGTTAAAATTATTGCAATGTAAATCATGGAAAATAGGTATTGATAATTAAGTAGTTTGATTATTAACCGCGATGATGAATAGTAAAGTTGCAGTGTTAATTAATAACCGTGCTTGTTAGTTCAATATTAGGTTATTGATTCTTGTGTGATGTTAGCTTTTGCGTTATAATGGCTTGTTATGCGCAGGATACGTTTGTATCGCCGGATGATAGTCTCCGGAGAAACAAAAAAACATACACCCATGAAAACTACAACAAAAGGCAATCGAACCGTGCAGATGCTGCGCGTTTTTGCCGCCGGTATGCTGCTTGCAGCAACCACAACAGTTAATGCCCAGATCATTGAATCAATGGGCACGGTTACATCAACCAGAAGCATTGCCACACACGAAACAGCAAATGCATTTGACAATGATTTGCTTACTTACTCGGGAACTGCTGATGTGCGCAACACCCTGCCGTCAACCGGTTACACAGGTGCATCAGGCGGAGCAAACATTTTTTTGAACACCACACGTGTGTTTCAGATTTGTGACATTAATACAGGCGCCTGCACAGGTACACCGAATCAGCTGACCTTCGGTATTCACAAAAGCACTAATGCCTCAAACGGTTCAGAGCTTATTGTTGAGTACAGCACAGATGGTGGTTCAACCTGGACAGGTATGTCTTATCCTGCATTGCCAACCGGCAGCGGAACTGCAATCTGGCATCGCCGCACCACAACAACTACGCTGCCTGTAAACTGCGATCTCTGCGTTCGTTTCCGTAACTCAGCAGTTGGTAACAACGGTCCTCAGTTCCGTATTGATGACGTACGTTTAAGCTGCGGCCGCGCTGGTGAAGCAACCGATTGTCAGGCTTCAATTACAGCCGATGGTCCGCTTTCATTTTGCGAAGGTGGTTCTGTAACGCTTACAGCATCAGCCGCTGATTCGTACCTCTGGTCGAATGGTGAAACTACACAGTCTATTGTTGTTACCGAAAGCGGTACCTACAATGTAACCACCACCACCGGCGAGTGCTGCGTAGGTTTTTCTGCCTTTGTAAATATTCGTGTTATTGCCAATCCGGTGCTTGTAATTTCTCCGGCTGCTGATACCATCACCAACTGCCCGGGCGATTCAGCACGTTTCTCAGTTCGCACACTTTCTGCTGATCTCATCATTTCACAGTATGTTGAAGGTTCAGGTTTTGAGAAATATCTTGAGATCTACAACAACACAGGTGCAGCAGTAAACCTTGCCGATTACGAAATCCGCGCATACCACAATGGAGCTTGCGATAACAACTCTCCCACATTTACAATTGCACTCAGCGGTACATTGGCTGATCAGTCCACTTTTGTAGTGGCGAACAGCAGCGCAACACTTTACACCACTGCCGATCTTTATGTTTCAGGTCTTCAGTTTAACGGCGATGATGCAGTTGCTCTTTACAATGAAGTGAGCTCTACTTACAGTGATATTTTCGGTTCAATCTGCAACGATCCGGGCAGCTCATGGAACGATACAACTTTCAACACTGAGAACCGTACACTTACCCGCAAAGCTTGTGTTTACAGCGGTATCACCATTAACCCGAATCTGGCTGGTGCAACAGGTTTCCCCACACTTTATACAGAGTGGATTCAGGATACCACCAATGTTATTGCTGGTCTCGGTTCACACACTGTTGAAGCACTCAGCTATAGCTGGTCACCTGCTACTGTACCTGCTACAGGCGCTTCTGTTGCTGCCAAGCCTTCTGTTGCAACAACCTACACAGTAACCGGAACTTACTGCAATGGTTGTCCCGGTTCAGCTGTTGCAAGCGTTGTAGTTACAGAATGTGTTGATGGCCGCCTTGCTGCTGTAAACAACACAACCAGCACTTCGCTTGTTGCATTCCCGAACCCGTTTACTTCACAGTTGAGCATTCAGATTACCATGAATGAAACAGCTTCAGCTCAGGTTGAACTGCTTGATATGAATGGCCGCGTTGTTCGCGTACTTAATAACGGTACACTTGGAGCTGGCACACACCAATTTGTAATTGATGGTACTGATGCTAACGGTCAGCAACTTGCTGCCGGTGTTTACGCAGTTCGTTCTGTTGTTAACGGTAAAGCACAACACCTTACCATTGTTAAAAGCAACAACTAAACTTAGTTTTCACTAATAAATACGGCCTCTGTTTCTGAAACAGAGGCCGTGTTTTTTTATCAGTAAACAATGAGTACATTGATCTTGTATAACGAGACAGAAGCCGCTTTTCAGCCAATCCGCAGATCAGGCAATTGCGTATCTGTTTATACGGAATAAATTATGCCTGAAGTTTTACCCGATCAACATAATGCTGTTTCTGCTGATCCTCCCCGAACAATGGGTTGGGCAGAACGTATTATTTTGCGTGCATTGACTGTACTGGTGGTTTGGTTTCTTCTGCGTACAATTGGTTTTCAGGGTATGTACATTCCGTCTGACTCTATGAGCGGAACTTTACAGGAAGGCGACTA
>CALRTD020000042.1:0-15410 GCA_943371015.1 Synechococcus sp. UW140
GTTTCTGCCATTTCAAGGTAAGCAGCAATAACACGCTCTTTGGGAAGATTTTTCTGTGTGGTAATGAGTGAATTTGCATCACTCATTGCCTTTTTACCGTCTTCAATTTTTCCGGTATAAAGCAGGTAGCGGCCTTTGCCAACAAGGGCAAGCGGATTGGTCGGATTAACCGTAGCACCTTTTGTGAAATAGAGTCCGGCAGAGTCGGCCAGATCTTGTTTCATGTAAACATCACCCATGTAAAAATACAGGTCGCCGTTGGTGGGTTCTTTCACCAGCAATTGACGAAGGGTTTGTTTAGCCTTTTCGTACTGTTCGTTGTCAGACTGACGGATAGCGTCGGCAATAGTTTGTGCGTTAGCAGCACCACTCAACGTGAGTGTTGCGAAAGCTGCGGCGGCAATGCGGAGATGCGTTTTCATTTTACAAAAATAGCACTTAGTTAATCTTCATTTCAATTCGCCTTTCGGCGGGTTTGGCGGGCAGCAATCCTGCTTTCTGAACAATCAGCTGTCCGGCCTCACTGTATGCAAAAGAGGCAAAGCCCGTGCCAAGTCCGGGGCGTTTGCCAATTTTAACGAACCAAACCTCGCGGCAGAAGGGATATGTTTTCAGCGCAAGGGCACTCTGGTGGGGCGTTGTAGCTGTTGCAAGGCTATCGCCGGCGGCTGCCAGAACAATCATTTTTCGGCGTTTTGCATCGTCTTCACTGTCTTTGTCGCCAATCCAGTTTAAACTTACTACACCAATTGCTTCGGGGTGTTCATTCACATAATCAACGACTGCCTGATTTGATTTTACTGCAAAACAGGACGATGAAAGCGGCTTTCCGCCAAGCAATGTATCTGATAAGTAACGAATATTTGCCGAGCCCGGATTGTCGAATACAACGCGAATCCGGCCCAACGTATTGCCCGGCTGAATTTGGCTCCAGAGTGTATCTTGTCCGAGCAGAATGCGGCGGAGCTGCTCTGTTGTAAAAATACTGTCGGTATTGCTGCGGTTGACCACAAAGGCAACGGCATCAGTTGCCAGCATTACTTGCTCAATACCAAATTTCTTGGAAGTGAAAAAAGCCTCTTCCTGTGCGTTTAGTTTACGGGTAAGAATGGCAATACGGGCAGAGTCGTCGAGCAGCCTTTTGGCGACCTCGTTTTCCGGAAGAAACCGGGTCATGAGAAATGCCTTGGGGTAACGAAATTCAAAGGTTTCGATAAGCTGTTCGGATAGTGGCTGAACGGTTTCGTCAACCACCATGGGAACAGAGCCTGTGGTAGGTGTATCAAGCGCTTCTGCTGGCTTTTCGTTTCCGCAGGCGGTAAACAGAAGAATAGAGGCAAAGCAAACTACAATGTGGTTAGTTTTCATCTTCGTCGTTTTCCTGTTTATTGAGTTGATAGCGCCGCCATCCCATAAAGCCCCGGTAAATTCCGAAGCCCATAAAAAGAACACCTGCAATGGTGCGGTTGTTCGGGAAATCTTCAATCCAGATATCTGTAAAAGCAAAAACACAACCCAGGCTTAGGGCGATCATTGCCACCAGACCAGCCAGCAGCAACGATACAGGACCAAATCCCGGGTTGTGTAGTTTCAAGAGAAAAAAGACTTATCGAAGAACGAAACGAATCGGCAGGCTCATCTGAACGGTTACTGAGCGACCGTTCATTTTACCCGGTGTCCAGCGCGGCATTGAGTTAACAACGCGTTTTGCTTCGTTATCGAAACCGGGGGCACCGGGAACGCTTTTCAGAATGCTTACAGAAGAAACAGTGCCGTCTTTACCCACAACAAAGTTTACGTAAACCGTACCCTGTTTTCCGGCTTCTTTTTCCATTTGCGGGAAGCGGGTGTTCGACTGAAGGAACGCTTGAAGTGCTGCTTCGCCGCCCGGGAAAGAGGGCATTTCTTCGGCAAACTTCAGGACTTCTTCGGGCTTGTCTTCTACAACCTCTGCCTGTTGCTCGGTAATTGTTTCTACCACTTCATCACCAGAACCTTCCTGATTGTTTTTACCAACCTGAGTATCTTTTACGTCGTCCTGAGAAACAATTTCGTTTACATCTTCTTCGGTCACCTCGGGTTCCGTAAACTTAATTTGTTGTTGCAGCGGCGGCGGCGGCGGTGGCGGCGGCGGCGGCGGCGGGGTGTTCGGATCAACCGGCGGCGGCGCAACAAGCTCAACATTCGTTACTTTCAGTTTCGGCGGCGGTGGTGCAGCCTCTTCACCTGTTACAGAGAACAGGAAGAAAATAAGAATAAATGTCACCACAGAAATACCGGTAGAAATCATAATCACACGCGAATAGCCGCGACGGATCATGTAGGCACCGTAAGAACGGTTACGCTTCTCAAACACCAGTTCGTCCATGTCTGAACGCTGCGGAACGGATTGTGTTTCCTTAACCATTTTCAGGTTGTTTTGAGTTTATTATTCTGTTGTGCCCGGCGGGAGCATGTCTTTGTACTTGATACCTGTTTTCGCAGAAAGTACTTCGTACTCCGGTTGCGAAATCTTGGTAAGCGCATAACGAGATACATCGCCAATCTTCAGCTCATCAATCACATCAATCACATCAGCGTAGGTTGCTTCTCCTCCCCATTTGATAATGAAGAAAGGAGCATCTTTCTGGTTCTTGTATTGTTTACCGCGTCCAAGTGTATCAAATGCCAGTGAATCAACTTTTCCGGCACGGAAATCATTACGGAGTTGGTTCATGGCAGCAATAACCTTGCTGTTGCGTTCGAGAACGTAACGGCGGAAACCTGTTTTGGGGTCCCGGCTGCGCTCCTGAATGTTTCCGGTTTCAGCAGTGAGCTTGCCTTCGTACAAGAAGATTTTCTTGTCCTTGTTGCCTTCAAGTAAAACAGTAACAGCCAGTTCGTCAGGAACTTTCATGCTTGCTGTATCTTCCTTTTTAAGCGGCTCAGGAACAATAAGCTCTGTAGCTTTTGGTTTGTTCAGCTGTGAGGTGAGAACGAAAAAGGTAAGCAGGAGAAACGCAAGATCCACCATCGGTGTCATGTCGATGCGGGGCTGTCCTGCTGATTTACGGCCTTTCTTCTGGTGTTTCCCACCACCACCACCGTCGGTATTTACTTCTGCCATTTGTTAAAATATTTGGCGTTGGTTTTATCCGGAGTAATTACTCCAAGGCTTTGAGCGGATGATGAACTTCAGATTTTCAAAGAGCGTTCTGCACTTTATGCTGGGCTTTTGGCCGGGCTTTTCTTAAAGATGCAGAGCCGGCTAACATTTACCACGCTCTTTGAAAAAAAATTCAACAAACCTTATTTTTTCTCGTTCGGATTTGCTTCGAGGTCGGTGATCAGGTTGAAGTTGAACACCTTTTGCTCTTTAAATACGTCGAGAACAAAGTCAATTTTTCGGTAAGCCGATTTACCGTCGGCCTTAATTGCCACGCGGAGTTCATTGAGCTTTTGATCCGGATTTTCTTTGCGGTAGCGCAGCGCTTCTACGCGACCGTTGTTGATCCAGAAAGCAAGCTCGTTTTTCTCGAAATTGGCCGTATCAATAGGAATCCCTTTTGTTGCGATGTCCATGGCTTTACGCTTGTTGGCATCAGCATCAATGTACTCAGGGAGTTGTTTGATGGGCACTCCGATCGACTGCATGTTTGAAAACTTGACGATCTGTTCTTCGGTGAATTTCACCTCTTTGAACTGGGTCATCATGTCTTCCAACGTTTTGCGACGAACAGTTGGATTTTCGATATTGTAAAAAACTCGTCCGGCTGTATCAATTGTAATCAGCAGTGTATTCTTGGGAATTTCCTTTGAATCAACAGAGCTGGGTGTATCAATTGTAACAGGTTCCGGTGTGCGCATGGTAGCCGTGAGCATGAAGAACGTTACGAGGAGGAACGCAAGATCCACCATCGGCGTCATGTCAAGCGACGGACTGCTGCGAGGGACTTTAATTTTCGGCATCTGTTTACTCAGTTGTTAATGTGAACTGATAACCGAAGCGACAAATTAGTGACGCTTCGATGAGAATGTTTGCAGGATGCTGAAGTTGGCTTCGTCGATGCCGTAGGTAATACGGTCGATGAGGGTGGTGTACATGTTATACACGATAATAGCGATAGCCGAACCTGTGATACCGAAAGCGGTGTTGATGAGCGCCTCAGAAATACCGGTAGCAAGAGCGTTTGAGTCAGGAGCACCAGAAGAGGCGAGCGCCGAGAACGCACGGATCATACCAAGTACTGTTCCGATAAGACCAACGAGTGTTGCAATAGATGCGCAGGTAGAAAGGATAACGAGGTTCTTAGACAGCATCGGAAGTTCGAGCGCTGTAGTTTCTTCGAGATCTTTCTGGATAGCTGCCAGTTTCTGCTCTTTGTCAAGCTCGGTATCGTGCTCTACCATGCGGTATTTTTCGAGTCCGGCACGAACTACGTTGCCGATAGAACCTTTCTGACGGTCGCAAGCTGCGATAGCTTCGTCCATACGGTTGTTCTCGATCAGCTGACGAATGGTGCGGATAAAGTTGGCAACGTTGCCTGTTCCGCGGGCGCGGATAATGGTAATAGCACGCTCAATGGTAAACGTAAGAATGATAAGGTTGATGGTCATCAAAATCGGCACAATGAAGCCGCCTTTGTAAATGGTTCCAAGAATGTTGCCGTCAACGGGATGTCCTTTGATACGATCGTTGTTTTCAAAGAGGTGAGGCGCACCCATTACTTTGTCAAAAATAATGTACGATACCACGTAAAGTACAATGATGATTCCGACGGTGAAATAAGCCTGGAAGTTGGTGGACTTCTTGTTGCTCATAGCAAATTGTGTTTGGTTGGTATTGATTGGTTAGCGTTAGAGTACTTTTTCGGATCGCAAGAATAACAAAATCTGCCGAAGCAAGTGTTGTGCAATGGTTATTTTCTTCTTCTTGCTCAGTAAAAGGCTTCAAACATAGTAAATTCCGTTCGGTTTACGAATGCGGGACGAATGTTTTTAACCGTTTATTGACAAATCACAAACGCAAAAAAACGCAGTATTGTGCACACAGCGATGTGGTTTTGGCAAGTGGGGCGGGCACAGGCACAGGCGGCTTAACTCAAGGCATAAATGGCACAGGCCGTATTTATGCCTGCGGATTTTGACGATTGCGGGCACGTTCGCTGCGCCAGGTGCGGATTACAGGGATAAGCGTAATGATAATGAGGAATAAAACAATGTAGCCGATGTTCTTTTCAACCCATTCAATTTGCCCCAGAAAGTAGCCCGCCAGACCTAAAGAGCCAACCCACGCAGCAGCTCCGGCAATATTGTAAAGCATAAATTTTTTAAAGTCAATTTTAATCACGCCGGCCAGAATAGGAGCAAATGTGCGCACGATAGGAATAAAACGCCCGAGCACCAATGCGCGGCCGCCATGTCGGGTATAAAAATCCTGCGTTACATCGAGGTAGCGCTTTTTAAAGATCCAGGAATCGTTGCGGCGGAACAGAGCAGGACCAACACGCCGTCCGAACCAGTAGCCGGCCATATTGCCGACAACTGCAGCGGCCATCAGCGAAAGCAGTAAAACGGCAATGTTGGTGTTGAGCAGTTCAGGCTTGGTGCGGCACAGCAAGCCGGAAACAAACATGAGCGAATCGCCGGGAAGGAAAAAGCCCACCATAAGTCCGGTTTCGGCAAAAACCACAAACAGCAGCAAAGCCAAACCGCCATACTGAATAATGGAGGCCGGATCTGTAAGCTTTTTGAGAAATTCGAGCCAATCCATATAGCGGAGCTGTTGTTAGGTATGCTTTTCTTCTGCCGCCGCATCGTTTTCGATGCCGGGCTGGCCAAGTGCATTTTCGAGGCGGCTGATAACGGCCGTGGCTACGGCGTTTCCGGCTACGTTGGTGGCCGAACGGCCCATATCCAGCAGCCAGTCGATGGCAATGATTACTGAAAGACCTTCGGCCGGAATGTGAAACGCATCGAGCATGCCCGCAATCACGACCAGCGATGCCCGCGGAACGCCCGCCATGCCTTTGCTAGTTACCAGCAGCATGCCCATCATGGTCAGCTGTTCGCCTATCGAAAGATCAATGCCGTAAGCTTGTGCAATGGCTACGGTGGCAAAGGTCATGTACATGATGGAGCCATCGAGGTTGAACGAGTAACCCAGCGGAAGCACAAAACCAATAATGCGATCAGGACAACCGAAGCGCTCCAGCGCATTGATGGTTTTGGGCATGGCAGCTTCTGAACTTGAAGTGCCGAAAGCCAGCAGCATCGGGTCGCGGATCAGGCGCAGCAATCTCCAGTATTCGATGCGCAGCACATAGCAAATGGCCGGAAGAACGAGAAAAATAAATGCAGCCAGTCCGCCAAAGAAACAAGCAATGAGTTTAATATAACCAAGCAGCACACTTACCCCATGCACTGAAATAACAGCCGCCACAGCACCAAACACCGCAAGCGGTGCAAAGTACATGATGTAGCCCGTCATCTTGAGCATGATGTGCGCAACTGCATCAAAGAACTTGATGACAATTTTCCCCTTCTCGCCAATGGCCGATGTGGCTGCTGCAAAAAACAGCACAAATACAATGATGGGCAGAATATCATTGTGCGCCATGGCATCAATAATGTTCTTCGGGAAAATATGCAGCAGGAAATTGCTGAGGTTAAACGGCTGCGGCTTGCTGATAATGCCGCTTGCCGAAGCCACATTTAGCGCTTTGCCGGGCTCAAACAGGTTTACGATTACTAAGCCCATTACCAATGCAATGAGTGTGGCAAACGTAAAATAAATCAATGTTTTTGCGCCGATGCGCCCCATCGCTTTAAAGCCGCCGGTGTTGGCAAGACCAACAAGCAGCAGCGAGAATACCAGCGGAGCAACGATAACCTTCACCAGATTCAGAAAAATCTCGCTGAAGATTTTGAAGCCGTAAACAAACTTGCCGGCAAATGCTTTTTGAGCTTCAGCACTTTTTGATGCCAGAAAACTACCGTCGAT
The DNA here is from genome assembly GCA_943371015.1 of Synechococcus sp. UW140. Lineage (GTDB taxonomy): Bacteria > Bacteroidota > Bacteroidia > Palsa-965 > Palsa-965. The sequence goes on from CALRTD020000042.1 coordinate 6,983, forward strand.
CAGTCCGAAAATATGATTGTGCCAAAGCACACCAGCAACAACGCCGAGAAGAAGTCCGGCAAAAATCCAGACCGAGAGATTACCTGCTAATCGTTTCATATCCTAAAATTCGCTGATGAAAGTAGCAAAAAAGAACGGTTCAGCCCTTGTCTCGCTCGACTTCGCTCGCGATGACAAGGGCTGTAAGTATTTTAACGGTGAATGTTGACGACAGGACCCCCCCGTTGATGCAGAATTACTTCGTCGCAACAAGAGAAGAAACATTCAGCAGCAAATCGGGCAGCAGGCCAAGTACAATGGTGAGAACTGATGTTACAAACAGCAGCACCTGGTGCAGATTGCTTGCTGTTACTGTTGTTTCATCGGCCGGGCGGAAGTACATGGCAATAATGATGCGGAAGTAGTAGTAAATACCAACCAGTGAGGCCAGAATACCAATTACTGCCAGCCAGCCATGACCAGAAGAAAATGCGGCTGTGAATACATAGTATTTACCAAAGAAGCCTGCTGTGGGCGGAATACCGGCCAGCGAAAGCAAAGCAATGGTCATGGTTACTGCCAGCAGCGGATTCTTTTTTGCGAGACCGTTGAAACTGTCAACAGCATCATTACCATAAGCCTTAATTACATTGAGCAGAACAGTAAATACTGTAATTGAAGCAAACGAATATGCTGCTGCATAGAAGTAAACTGATTTGGCAGCAAAAGAAGCAGCAACAGACGCTACAGCAAGAATCAGGAAGCCGGCATGCGAAATGCTTGAGAACGCCAGCATGCGTTTTGTTGACGTTTGCAGTACGGCAGACACATTTCCAACAACCATTGTAAGAGCAGCGCAAACACCAAGCAAAGGTGCCCAGAACTCATCAATTGTGCGGAATACTTTTGAAAGGAACAGGTTTGAGATGGCAACAATTGCTGCTGTTTTCACCACGGTTGACATCAGCGCTGTAACCGGAGTTGGCGCACCCTGATATACATCGGGAGCCCAGAAGTGAAAGGGTGCAGCAGAAACTTTAAAGAGCATGCCCACCAGCAGCAAAATTATACCGGCGTATAAAATGCCCGGCTGTGTTGCTGCATTGGCAATAACTGTTTCGCCGATGACATTGAGGTCGAACGAACCAACTGCGCCGTAAATGAGCGTAATACCGAACAGCAGGAAACCAGATGCAAACGAACCGGTAAGGAAATACTTGAACGCGGATTCGTTCGAATACAGATCATTCTTGCGGCTTCCGGCCATTACATACAGCGGAATCGAAAGGATTTCGACACCGAGGAAAAGCATGGTGAGGTTGGAGTAGCAGGTAAGAATTACAGCGCCTGCAAGCATGAACAGAATAAGTGAAGTATGATCGGTTACATTCGACTCATCACTCAGGAAATCTTTCTGCATCAAAAACCAAAGCAGTGCTGTGGTAATGATAATAGCAGAAGTAATCATCGGGAATGAAATGGCTTCAGTGCTGCTGAAGCTCAGCATACCGTTGATGTATTTACCCATACTGCCATCATCAAACCAGATGTAAGAGAACGTGGCCGCAAGAGCACCCAACAAACCGAGGATCACCAGCGGAAAAAGCACTTTTCTGAAGCGGAAAAGTTCCGCCAGCAGTGCCAGAATTCCCAAGCCGGTAAGTACAAGAATTGGTTTCATATTGTTACGATGTGCGCAGTTTAATTGGCAGCCGGACTCATCAGCGATACAAGCTGGGTGAGGTCAGACTGAATAAGATCAAGCAGTGGTTTTGGATAAACGCCGAAGATGATTACAGCGGCGCTGATGATGATAAGAACAGCTTTCTCGTTGCCGCTGAGTGTGCCGAATGCCTGCGTAACAGAATTAGTTTCGCCAAGCATGATCGACTGGTAGCTGCGGAGCATATACACAGCGCCGAGAATAATGGTGAGACCGGCAAATACCGCAGCAATGCCGCTGTACTGATATATGCCGTTCATCAGCAGGAATTCGCCCACAAAACCATTGGTAAGCGGCAGCGCTACTGAGCCAAGTAAGATGATAAGGAACAATACCGCAAACATCGGATTAACATTGCGGATGCCACCGAGTTTCGACAGTTCGCGCGTTCCGGTGCGGTTCATAATAATATCAGCAATGAAGAACAAGCCAACAACATTGATACCGTGACTGAACATCTGCATCACGGCACCCGCAATACCTTCGGTTCCGGTTTTGCCGGGCACAAAGGCCATAATGCCTGCCGAAATCAGGCCAACGTGTGCAATAGATGAATAAGCGATGAGGCGCTTAAATTCTTTCTGTGCGATAGCCATTGCCGAAGCATAAACAACGCTGATTACGCTCAATACAAGAGCTACAGGGCCCCAGGTTTCGAGTGCATCGGGTGTCATGGGCAACAGCCAAACAATAAGTCCGTAGGTACCCATTTTGAGCATGATGCCCGAAAGCAGCATAGTACCCGGCGTGGGCGCAGTTACATACGTATCCGGCTGCCAGGTGTGGAACGGGAATACCGGCATTTTGATGGCAAAAGCAAGGAACAGCCCCCAGAACACCCATGCCTGCTGAGAAGCGGTCATGGTTTCGTGTGCGCTGTACAAAGCATCCAGATCAAAACTGTGTACCAGTGCATCGTTAACCGGTGTGTGGATATACAGCAGGATAAGCGCCGCCAGCATAAACAAACTGCCGAACAAGGTGTACACAAAGAACTTGAATGTAATGGCGCCGCGGTTTTCACCGCCCCACAGGAGGCAGATGAAATAAATCGGAATCAGCGCAAGTTCCCAGAATATATAAAACAGAAACCCGTCTTGCGCTGTAAACACGCCGATCAACGCCATCTGCATAAACGAAATGAGCGCATAAAAGGCCGAGGGGTTATCGTAGTTATTGCGGAAACTGCTCAGGATAATGAGCGGCGTAAGCAGGGTGGTCAGCAGTACAAGTACCATGCTGATACCGCCCATTTCTACGTGGAAGTTAACACCAATAGACGCGATCCACGGCGAATTCATACCGAGATTCGGATCGGCAGGATTTTGCTGCACGGTCCAGAAGGCGAACAATGCAAGCAGGAAGGTTACGACAGATGCTGCCAGCGCAACGCGTTTTACACCTTCGCCCCGTGTGAAGAGCAGGAGTAAACCGAAAACAAGCGGCAGTCCGATGAGTGATGCGGTAATCATAGTTGTCTCTTGTTCAGCCGGGTCAGTTGATGATCGTGAAATACAGCATGGCAATTGCTGCCAGTGTCATTGCAAAAATGTAGAAGCCTACATGGCCTGTTTGCAGCAGGCGCACGGTGCCTCCAAGCCATTTTACGCTGCTTCCTACGCCGTTTACAATACCGTCAATCACCGGAAGTTCGATGAAACGATATGCAATTGACGAAATGAAATCGAGCGGCTTGCGGATTACTGCATCATACAGTTCATCCACATAATATTTGTTGTAAACAATGCGCTGCAAACGGCTCATTGATTCTTCTTTCTCGGCCGGAAGCGTTCCGCGTTTTACGTAAATACTGTAGGCAAGAAGTATGGCGATAACAGCAAGCAAAGTTGCAAGACCCATCAGCATAATTTCGTGCGCCCAGTCAACATGATGACCAATTGCTCCCGGGTTCAGGAAGTGGTCGAGCAGGTGTGAACCGGGTAAACCAATTGCGCCGCCAACTACCGAAAGAATAGCCAAAACAATAAGCGGAATTGTCATGCTCTTTGGCGATTCATGCAGGTGATGGTGCTGCTCATCGGTACCGCGGAATTTTCCGCTGAACGTGAGGAAGTAGAGGCGGAACATGTAGAAGGCAGTCATCATTGAAGCCACAAGGCCAAGCACCCAGTGAATTTTATGTTCTTCAAATGTACCGGCCAGAATCTCGTCTTTCGAGAAGAAGCCCGAGAACGGCGGAATACCGCTGATGGCAATGGTTCCGAGCAAGAAGGTGAGGTGTGTAATGGGCAAATGCTTGCGCAAACCACCCATGCGGCGGATGTCTTGTTCTCCGCTCATCGCGTGAATAACACTTCCGGCACCGAGGAACAGCAGCGCTTTGAAAAATGCGTGTGTGGTTACGTGAAATACCGCGCCTGTTGTTGCGCCAACCCCTAAGCCAAGAAACATCAAACCAAGCTGGCTTACGGTTGAGTAGGCCAATACTTTCTTGATGTCGTTCTGGAAAATACCGATGGTTGCCGCAAACAGCGCTGTGATTACGCCTACGGTTGCAATGACTTCGTTGGTGATGTGTGCGTATTCGAAGATGAAGCTCGAACGTGCAATCATGTAAATACCGGCGGTAACCATGGTAGCGGCGTGAATAAGTGCCGATACCGGTGTTGGGCCGGCCATCGCATCAGGCAGCCAGGTGTAGAGCGGAAGCTGGGCGCTTTTGCCGCAGGCGCCGATAAAGAGCAGAATGCCGATGACATCAGCATACTGACGATATTCTGCATTGCCGCTGATTGCGCCTACTGCGCCAAAGCTCACACTGTCGAACAGAACGTAAATAAGCAGGATGCCAAGCAGGAAACCAAGATCGCCGATGCGGTTAATGATAAAGGCTTTTTTGGCGGCGTTGTTGTAATCGGTGTTTTTGAACCAGAAGCCGATGAGCAGGTACGAGCACAAACCAACGCCTTCCCAGCCGACAAACATGATGAGGTAGTTGCTGCCAAGAACGAGCAGCAGCATGAAAAATACAAACAAATTGAGGTAAGCGAAGAAACGGTGATACCCTTCATCGTCGTGCATGTAGCCTACAGAATACACATGAATCAGAAAGCCGATTCCGGTAATGATAAGCAGGAACAGCGACGACAGCGGATCGATCAGGAAAGAGAAATCCACATGTAGCGATCCCGTGCTGATCCAGTCGAACAGTTGAACCGTGTGCGATTGTCCGTTGAGGTTGAGGAAAATTCCGAGCGAGAGACCAAAAGCCGCCAGTACGGAGCCGGAACCAATAATGCTGATCAGCCCTTTCGGGAGTTTCTTTCCGCCCAGTCCGATGATCGTAAATCCGATCAGCGGTAATAACGGAATCAGCCATGCAAATTGAATCATAGTGTGCGTTTATTTCGAGGTTGTCAGCTTAGTGTTTGAGCTGGTTCAGGAAATCAATATCTGTGGTGCGTGTGTTGCGGTAAATGGCAATGAGAATGGCAAGACCAACGGCCACTTCGGCTGCGGCCACGGCCATTACAAAGAACACAAACACTTGCGCATGCGGATCGCTGTGGTGCGCCGAAAAGGCCACCAGCAACAGGTTTACCGCATTAAGCATCATTTCAATGCACATCAGAATGACGATGGCATTGCGGCGGAACAGCACACCCATTACACCCAGCCCAAAGAGCAGCGCGCTTACGGTGATGTACCACTGAAGAGGAATTATTTCGATAGCCGACATATCTGTTTGTGCAGCAGTTAGTGAATGTTTTTCTTGCCCAGCATCACCGCCCCGATCATTGCCGAAAGGAAGAGTGCTGATGAAAGTTCGAACGGAATCAGGAAGTCAGAAAACAGCACATTGCCTAATTTTTCAACCGTTCCGATGCTGGCATCGTAGCTGTTTTTGATCATCGCCGGGCCTTCGGCTTGTTTGAATGCGCCTACCAGCGTAACCATCATTAAGCCACCGGCAACAACCGCTGCAATTCTTACCCACGGCGGATTGTGCGGCTCGGTGTCTTTGTTCAGGTTAAGCATCATGATTACAAACAGGAACAGCACCATAATGGCGCCTGCATAAACAATGATGTGAACTACAGCCAGAAACTGCGCATTGAGCAGGATGTAATGTCCGGCAATGGCAAAGAACGTGGCAATAAGATAAAGAACGCTGTACACCGGGTTGCGGCTCATCACCACCATTGCTCCGCAAAAAAATGCGATGCCGGTGAGTATGAAAAACAGAATTTCCGTGGTTGTCATAAGTGTGTGCGGTTCGGAGGATTAATGCGCTTTTTTCGGGCCGATTTTTTTGTTCGGATCCCAAACCTGGTTGTGCGCGTATTCCGGATTTTTCTTGAAGTCGATGGTTGACTGTGTCTGGCGCGGTGTTATGCTAATGCGTTCGTTCTTGGCAGCCAGCTCAACGAGTTTGTCTTTACCGTAGATGAAATCATTGCGCTCAAACTCGGTGGGCACAATGCGGTCGGTAAGGAAGATGGCTTCTTTCGGGCAGGCTTCTTCGCAGAGCCCGCAGAAAATGCAGCGCAGCATATTGATTTCATATACTGCGGCATATTTTTCTTCGCGGTAGAGTGCCTCTTCACCTTTTTTGCGCTCGGCAGCTTCCATGGTAATGGCTTCTGCCGGACATGCAACTGCGCAAAGTCCGCAGGCGGTGCAGCGTTCGGCGCCGTTTTCATCGCGCTTGAGCACATGCTGCCCGCGATACACTTCGGCACGCGGACGTTCCTGTTCGGGGTAGCTGATGGTTACCTTCTTCTTGAAAAGGTGACTCATGGTGATGCGCATACCGTTGAGAACCGCAGGCAAATACAGCTTCTCGGCGAAGGACATTTCCTTCTTCACTACCACTTTTGATCGATTGGTCAGCGACTGCATATTGTTCTTTTTTGTCCGTTGATAATTACGGATTTTTCATTAACCAATTTTACCCATTCCCCACATGGTAATGCCAGTCGCCACAAGGTTTGCGAGCGACAAAGGTATCAAGATTTTCCAACCGAGGTTCATCAGTTGATCGTAGCGGAAACGGGGGATTGTCCAGCGAATCCACATAAACACCATTACAAAGAACAGCGTCTTGATAAGCATTGATGCGGCGCCGATTACGGCTACCAGATTCGGGTGGTCTTTCAGTTCATCCATGAACGGGAAGTTGTAGCCTCCAAAGAAGAACAACGACATTACCGCCGATGAAATAAACATATTCACATACTCAGCAAACAGGTAGAAGCCCAATTTCATGGAACTGTATTCGGTGTGATAACCACCAACAAGTTCTGTTTCACATTCCGGAAGGTCAAACGGTGTACGGTTGGTTTCGGCCAATGCGCATATGAAGAAGATGAGGAAGGTAAGCGGGTTCTTGAAGAAGTTCCACGTAAACCAGCCGTCTTCCCAGAAACCATGCTGCTGTTCTGCAATCAATGATGTTTGCAGGGTGCCGGTCATCATAATAAGTGTAATTACCGAAACACCCATGGCCACTTCGTAGCTGATCATTTGCGATGAAGCACGGAGCGCACCCAGCAGCGCGTATTTGTTGTTGGATGCCCAGCCGCCAATCATAATGCCGTAAACACCGATGGATACAACGCCGAGCAAATACAATACACCAATATTTACATCAGCCACCTGCAACGAAAATGATTCGCCGCCGATGGTGATTTTCGGTCCCCAGGGAATAACAGCACCGGTCATAAGTGCAGTTAACATGGCAACTGCCGGCCCGAGGATAAACAGGAATTTGTTGGAGACGTTCGGAATGATTTCTTCCTTCATCACCATCTTCACCCCGTCGGCAAGCGGCTGCAGAATACCCCACGGACCCGCACGGCTTGGCCCGAGACGATCCTGAAGAAATGCGGCGAACTTACGCTCAATGTAGGTCGAATAAGCCGCCACGCCCAGCGAAACAGCAAACACAGCGCCCGCCATAATAAGCGGAAACCAGAAGCCGGCAAACGTGACCAGAACAATAGAAAGTATCATACGAGTGGTGTGTGCTTATTATTTACCGTTTTGAAGCTCTTTCAGCTTTTTGCCGGTTTCGAGTTTGAGTTTGGCCAGTTCGTAATGCCCCTGCGAAATTACAGATTGACGGCTGACGTGGCTTGGTCCTTCAACTGTCCAGTCGCTGAGCTGTTTTTTGTCGAAACGGCAGGTGTTGCAGATCCAGTCTTCCACTTCGCCCCACTGATCTTTGCGGGCGGTTACGCGCAGCACTTCGCTGCCTTTGAACCAGAGGCGCACCTTGCCGCTGCATTTGTCGGTGGTGCAGTTACGGTGTGCATCAACCGGCTTGGTAAACCATACGCGGCTTTTGAAGCGGAATGTTTTATCGGTAAGCGCGCCAACGGGGCATACATCAATTACGTTGCCCGAGAAATCGTTGTCGATCGCATTTTCAATGTAGGTGCTGATTTCGGCCACATCACCGCGGTTGAGTACGCCATGAACGCGGTTGTCGGTGATCTGATCGGCAGTTTTCACGCAGCGGTAGCAAAGGATGCAGCGCGTCATGTGCAGCTGAATCTTATCGCCGATGTCGATTTTCTCGAACGTGCGGCGCTCGAAATCGTAGCGGGTTTTTGCAGCACCGTGCTCGTAGCCGAGGTCCTGCAGATGGCATTCGCCGGCCTGATCGCAAACGGGGCAATCGAGCGGGTGGTTGATGAGCAGGAATTCAACCACACCTTTGCGTGCCTCAAGCACATCGGGCGAGGTGAAATTCACCACTTC
>CALRTD020000043.1:0-15370 GCA_943371015.1 Synechococcus sp. UW140
AAACACATATTCTATATTTGCCGATATCTACGATGCCAATCGTGTAATTATTTCGTACTACGATGGTATTTACTACTCGAGCGATGGCGGTACAACATTTACACTGTTTCACAATGCGGCAAACAACGGCGCCGGCAATGTAGTTGGAGGCGTTTTGTTTTCGGGCGACTCTATTTTTGCAGGTACAAACGATGGTGTAATTGCCAGCTACAATAACGGAGCAACGTGGACTACACTTTCGATAACCGGAATGCCGGCAAACGAAAATATCTTTTCATTTGCCGCCGCCAAAAGCGGAAATACAATTCGGTTTTACTGCCTTACCGGCGATGTGAATGATATTTATGTTGGCATTCCCGGTTCAGACTACTGGGGATTTGTGCGCGGTGTTTATACATCCGATCTGGGCAGCGGCGCATGGACATCGCGCATGAACGGCATAACCGCCGGCGATTATCCGATGTTTGTAGCGATGGCGCAGAACGACATCAGCACAGCCTATCTGGCCGGCAGTAATTCCAACGGCGATCCTTTGGTAATGAAAACTACAGATGCCGGATTAAACTGGCAAAATGTGTTTACTGCGCCCGGCAATGCAAACATTGCAACCGGCTGGTGCGGACAAGGCGGCGACCGCGGCTGGGGCTATGCCGAATGTGCATTCGGAATCGGCGTTTCGGCACTTGATGCCAATCGCGTTTTGCTGAGTGATTTTGGATTTGTACACACCAGCAGCAACGGCGGCACAAGCTGGCAGCAAGCCTATATTTCGCCCGGCGATCAGCATCCTGCAGGAAGCAATACACCGCAGGGAGCTGCCTATCACAGCATCGGATTAGAAAATACTACCTGCTGGCAAATTTGCTGGTCGAATACAAACAATCTGTTTGCTGCCTACTCCGATATCCGCGGCACACGCAGCACCGACGGCGGACAAACCTGGTCATTTGACTATTCCGGACACACCGCAAACACCATGTACCGCTGCGTAAAGCTTGCCAACGGAACATTAATTGCAGCAACATCGGGCATACACGATATGTATCAGAGCACCCGCTTAACAGATGCGCTGCTGGATGCCAATGATCCGCAAGGCAAGCTGATTTACTCAACGGATAATGGTCAAACCTGGCAAACGCTCCATACGTTTAGCCATCCGGTGTTCTGGATTTCACTTGATCCGAATAATAGTAACCGCGCTTATGCAAGTGTGATACACTACAATGCCGGCAATGGAATCGGCGGCGTTTATCGTTGTGATGATTTACAAAACCTTGCTGCATCCACCTGGACTTTACTGCCCGATCCGCCGCGCACACAAAAGCATCCGGCAGCGCTTGAAGTGCTTAACGACGGAAGTCTGGTTGCTACCTACTCTGGCCGCCGAAACAGTGCTGGAGCGTTCACCAACAGCTCCGGTGTGTTTACTTACAATCCTGCGAATAACAGCTGGACAGATGTTTCTGTACCGGGCATGTACTACTGGACAAAAGACGTTGTTATTGATCCGAATGATGCGGCACAGAACACCTGGTATGTTTGCGTATTCAGTGGCTGGGGTGGTCCGCCGAATGGGCTTGGCGGACTTTATAAAACTACAAACCGCGGGCAAAACTGGACACGCATTAACGCTACAGACAGAGTTACTTCGTGCACATTTGTCCCCGGCAACAGCGGAGCACTGTATGTAACAACCGAGCAAGATGGCTTATTGTACAGCGGCAATGTAAATGCAGCCTCTCCGGTTTTTACGCCTGTAACCTCTTATCTTTTCCGGCAACCGGAGCGGGTATTTTTTAATCCGTATGTGCCGGGCGAAATGTGGGTAACCAGTTTTGGAAACGGCATGCAGGTAACACAAATCAGCACCGGTAATCCAGAATCAATTTCTCAACATCCGGCTTTCCTTTCAGCATTTCCGAACCCTGTAAATGATCATGTGCTGACAATACTCAACACAAGTAATTTGCAGCGTACAGCACAACTTACAGATGTAAATGGCCGCGATGTACTGCAATTGAGCTTGCAAAATGGCAAAAACGAAGTTGATGTCTCGGCATTATCGCCGGGTATTTACTTTCTGCGCTCAGAAGCTGATGTTTTGCGCATTGTAATTGCACGATAAGTAATGATGCAAATAACAAAACCCGATGCGCTTGCATCGGGTTTTGTTGATCTGGTTAAAGCGGATACTGATTATTCGCCGTCGAGTTCAGGATCTTCGTCAGACTCGGCACCTTCAGTTGTTCCGGTAGTGGTCGTTGTTGCTTTACCCTTGCCTTTGCCTTTGGCTTTTCCTTTGCCCTTGGCTTTCATTTGTTCGGCTTTCTTTTTCTGCATTTCAATCCATTTTGCATATTGCTCAGGACTGAGGGTTGATTTCATGCCATTGTGAAATTCATCACGCACTTTTTTGCGTTCTTCTTTCCACAATTTCTTGTCCTGATCTTTATACTTCTCCCGGAGGTCTTTCATTTTATTTGCGCGAACAAGAGCCAGATCGTGGACTTTCGTTTTCTGATCGGCAGAAAGACCGAGATCTTTCTCCATTTTGTTGGCATAAGCTGTTGCACGTTCTTCGGGCGTTTTCTTTGGCTTATCGCCACCCTTTTTCTCGGGCGACTGAGCAACTGCAGAAGCAGCAAAGCCAACAAGCAGGAGCGTAATTGTGAGGATGCGTTTCATTGTTGTATGTTAAGTTTGGTTAAGTTGGCTAAAGGTAAACAAAGCGTATGCCAATTCTCCGTTTCGCAAGAATCAGGCATAATTATTGCTCATTAGCAGGTGCTTATGAATTTCAAACTACTACTTTCACTGCTTCTGCTGCTTCAATATGGCTATTCCGGCGCACAAACTAATCTTGTGCGTAATCCATCCTTTGAGTTTGATACGATTGCGCCGCCAATTGATCAACTCAACTGGCATCGCTACAACTATTGGATGTCTGATCGCGCCAGCGATGCTGCTGACCCGTCGAAAGTGCTCACGCAACACTGGTATCAGCCAACCAAAGGAACTCCCGACTATTTCAACTCCTATCAATCCAGTCACGTTGGTTTTGCCACTAAAAATGCCAGAACCGGAAAAGGTCGTATGGCAATAATTGCCGGCGTTTGTCACAACAGTCTGGTATCATGGTTGGTATATCAGAATGGTTATTCAGAGTACATAGCAACGCGCTTGAAGCAGCCGCTGGTTGGCGGTAAAACGTATTGCGTGCGCTATTATGTTGCACTCGACCGGAAATCACATTTTGCAGCTTCACGGCTGGGTGTAGCGCTCACACGCGACAGTTTGCTGATGCCCGAATACAGTGAACAAATCTGGCGGCAGCAACCGCAAATAGTTAACGACAGCAACCGCTACATTACTGCCGATATGGGTTGGGTAATGATCTGCGATACATTCATTGCAGCCGGAGGCGAAGAATATCTCACCATCGGTAATTTCGATTTTTACCGCCCGAAACATATTCATAAAGTAAATAAGAAACTGCACGGCGGCATTCGCTGGAGTCCGGTTGATAAGTTTGCTTACTATTATATTGATGATGTAAGCGTGACCGAAGTTTCTGAAGATGCCATTCCCTGTAAAATTGAGCGCGATTCAATTGCCAGAAATAATTTATTGCTGATTGTGGATATTGCAAAAGGTGAATCCAATATTACTGCTGTTCAAATCGCTGTTCATCAGCTGGCACAAACCATTAACCATAATGATCTTATTTCAATTGTAGTTCATAACGGAAATGGCGGCAATGTTATTCTTGAAAACTGTGCCGCCGATTCATTGGATAAACTGAGTTCAGCAATAAGTCAGATCACTTACAGCGACTATGGAAAGAAGGATTACACTGCTGTATGGGGTTATGATGCATTTCTTAAAAAGTATTTGCTTGATGGTAACAATCATGCGATATTGATAACTGACCGAAAATTTAATTACGATAAAACAAATGCACTACGAATTGAAAATGGATCGTACTATAAAGGCGTGAAATTTTCAGTGATACAACTTGGTGAGTTAACGACTTCTGATAAGATGAAAAAACTTGCTGCTGATACAAAAGGTGATGTATCACGAGCTGATTCACAAAATCTTTCGGAGAAGTTGATTCAGAAAGCCCCGCTGGAACAGCAAGACACGAAGTATTCAGGAAAGAAAAACTATACTGTTGCCAGCTGGATTTTTCTCTCGAAAATTCTTCCGATTTTGTTGGTGGTGATTCTGTTTACTTCGCGATAATGTTCTAATCAGCTTCGCTGATTATTCGTAAACTTCTTTTGCAAAAGCTTCTCGAGAAGTTATAACCTTGTCTGACAGTTGCGGAAAGTTTTTCAGCTTTGCTGAAGTAAACTTTCCGCAGCGCAGCTTTGCTGCGCTATGCACGGCGCAACTTATGCTTCGGCCATTGCATCCTGCACTCCACCATCGTCTTTAACGCTACCAGCACTTCGGCAATCGATCCAATGGATTCGAACGTGAGCGAGAATTTGTTGTTGGCTTACTTTATCTTAGTTGTATATGACAGCTACAAATCCGGAATAAATTCTTGGAATATTATTTCTTGTTTTCTGCATTAATTTTTTATTTATTATCATAAATAATGTAAATTCATCTTATGAATCTGCGATATTTTCTTTCCACAAGAGATGTTTTTGGATATATCATTCCAGGAGGTGTTTTGATATATAGTTTCCTGATTTTAAGAAATTGGATAATTAATTCTTTGAATATGGGGGAAATTGTTGAAATCAATATGGATTTATTCAACGGCTATTCTGTGTGGAAATGGGTAACTATACTAGTGTTATCAATAGGAGTTGGTTTTATTAATGCAGCCGTAGTTAGTTTTATCGCTTTTCGGTTAGGGAAATTTAAAGAATTGGAATTAAAGCAAAATGATTCTTTAGCAGGCAGCGCTATTAACTTATTATATAATATAATTAACTTATTTATTAAAAAAATGGCTGTTTTTTCTGGCTCTTTAAGTCAAGTAGTTATGCTTAAAGATGTAGTATTAAAAGATGAATTAAAACAAAAAATAATTGAATTTGCGATTGAAGACTTTCGGTATTATAAATTAGATAAAACTGATGCTTCTAAGGAAATTCAGGAGAGTGTTCATTTTTTATTTGAATGTAGGGATAAGGTATATATGAATCATAGGAATGACACGACTTTTATTATTTTAGATCATATTGATCGATTATCAAGTAAAGAGAAGATAATGCTGAATCTAATTTTTCCGGTCATGCTGTTATCATTTATAGTGCTTTTCGGATTTTATCGAAAAGATAAAGATAATAGCTGTCAAAAAATATATGTAAATGAATATTGCTTATCTAAAGAGACTAATCAACTTTTTCTTCAAAAGAATTTAGTCGAAAACCACTCATCACATAAACCATGGATATTTTTTTCTATTGCAATTATGGGAAGCTTGGTGGCCGGTTTTATTTGTAAAAAATCACATGCTTATTGGCGAATGTGCTGGGCACAAGAAGTTTATCTTATGTACTATCTTTCAACAACTAAAAGGAATAGGTAAGTCATCAAAAAAGCTTAGAAAATTATTTAATTGATTATTAATTAATTTATAGAATATTAGCTTCCTGCATCTCCACCATTGGTTTCAAAGCAATCAGCGCATCAGCAACAGAACCTACATTTTCGAATGTTAACGTGAGTTTGTTGTTTGCCTCTTTCATTTTTGCAGCACGCGGATTACTTTGTACGAAGCGCAGCACCGCGGTAAATGAATCGGATGAATAGTAGGGCGATTGCTGATTGCTGACAAAGTAGCAGATCATTTTATTGTTTTTCAGCAGCACTTTTTCGATGCCAATATCCATTGCTAACCAGCGTAAACGCAATGCATCTATCAACTCCGTTACCGATTCGGGCAGCGGGCCAAAACGGTCGCGGAGCATGCTTTCAAAGCGCATCAGGTCGGTATCGGTTTGGCTGTCGTCGAGCTGACGGTAGAGCGCCAAACGTTCGGTAATGGTTTGCACGTAGCCATCGGGAATGTGAATGCCGAGGTCGGTATCAATCTGCGTATCTTTTACATAAACACCGATGTGGCGGGCATTCGGATCATCGCGGCGGCGAGTTTTGCGCTGCTGTTCTTCTTCGCGGAAAAGGTCTTTGAATTCGGTTTCTTTGAGTTCCTGAATGGCTTCATCAAGAATTTTCTGATACATATCAAAACCAATATCAGAAATGAAACCGCTTTGTTCGCCGCCCAGCAAATTACCTGCTCCGCGAATATCCAGATCGCGCAGGGCAATGTGAAAACCGCTACCGAGATCAGAAAACTCTTCGATTGCTTTCAGTCGGCGCTGTGCTTCGCTGGTGAGCATAAACGGCGGCGGTGTAATCAAATAACAAAATGCTTTACGATTCGAACGCCCAACACGGCCGCGCATCTGGTGCAAATCGCTGAGACCGAAAATGTGCGCATCCGTAATAATGATTGTGTTGGCATTGCTCACATCCAGACCAGATTCAATAATGGTGGTTGCGACAAGCACATCGTATTCGCCTTCAATAAAATCGAGCATGGCTTGTTCCAGCTTTCCGGCTTCTAGCTGTCCGTGCGCCATTACCACGCGCGCACCCGGACAAAGCCGCGAAATCATTCCGGCAACTTCGGGCAATGATGATACGCGATTGTGAACTACAAATACCTGTCCGCCGCGCTGCAATTCATACGAAACTGCGTCGCGGATTACTTCTTCGTTAAACGTATGCAGTTCGGTTTGCACCGGAAAACGGTTGGGCGGCGGCGTATTGATTACACTCAGATCACGCGCACTCATGAGCGAAAACTGCAGTGTGCGCGGAATTGGTGTGGCAGTTAGTGTAAGCGTATCAACGTTAGTTTTCAGCGTTTTCAGTTTGTCTTTTACTGCAACACCGAATTTTTGTTCTTCATCAATCACCAGCAAACCAAGATCTTTAAACTTCACATCTTTGCTTGTGAGTGTATGCGTGCCGATGAGAATATCAATTTTCCCTTCGGCAAGTTTTGCGAGTACTTCTTTCTTTTCTTTTGCTGTGCGAAAGCGGTTGAGGTAATCAACCTTTGCAGGAAAATCTTTGAGGCGGTCGCGAAATGTTTTGTAATGCTGCAATGCAAGAATGGTGGTTGGCACCAACACTGCAACCTGCTTGCTGTCGCACACCGCCTTGAACGCAGCGCGCACGGCAACTTCTGTTTTACCAAAACCTACATCGCCGCACACCAATCTGTCCATGGGTGTATCGCTTTCCATATCACGCTTTACATCTTGCGTGGCTTTAAACTGATCGGGCGTGTCTTCGTAAATGAACGAAGCTTCAAGCTCAGTTTGCATGTAATTGTCTTGCTGAAAAGCGTGACCAATTTGTGCTTTGCGCGATGCGTAGAGCTTAATCAGATCGAAGGCAATTTCTTTCACCTTCGTTTTGGTTTTCTGCTTCAGGTTTTGCCACGATGCAGAACCAATTTTATCAATGCGCGGCACTTCGCCTTCTTTGCCTGCATATTTTGCAATGCGGTGCAGTGAGTGAATGCTCACATACAGCACATCATTATCGCGATACATGAGGCGAATGGCTTCCTGAATTTTTCCGTTCACCTCCATTTTTTCCAAACCGGCAAAGCGCCCCACACCGTGGTCGATGTGCGTGACGTAGTCGCCGGGATTCAGGCCTTTCAGCTCTTTCAGCGTCATGGCTTCTTTCTTGCGCTGATAGCCATCGCGCAAACGGAAGCGGTGATAACGTTCAAAAATCTGGTGATCGGTGTAGCAGGCAATTTTGAGTTTATGATCTACAAAGCCTTCGTGAATTGATGCTACGAGCGGCGTGTAGTCGATGCGGCGGCCAATATCATCGAAGATAGAGCGGATGCGCTCAGCCTGCTTGGCGTTGTCGGCAAAAATTAAATTGTGATAGCCGCTTGATGTATTTTTCGAAAGCGCCTGCGTAAGCAGTTCAAAGTTTTTGTTGAATGCCGGTTGCGGAACCACGGTGAATGTAAGGTTGTGTGTTGCTTTCAGCGCAAACCGGTTGCCGAATTCAACTACCGAAAGCTTAGCGAGCGAACGTCTGAAATCATCGGCGCCAATGTATTGTTCCTCGGGCGGAAGTCGGCGAATGGCGCTGCCTTCAACCTCGGTGCTGAAAATCTTTTGCGCCTGTTCTAATTCTTTCTGCACCAAGCCTTCGGCCTGTTCGAGGTCGGTAATCCAAACGGCCTGTCTGAATTTTCCGTTTCCGGCCGATGTGAAGTAGTCGAAAAACGACTCGCGGCTTTCGGTGAGCAGTTTTCCCTGCACGTTCGGAATAATAGTTAGCCGATCGAGATTTTTGAGCGAAAGCTGTGTAAGCGGATCAAACGTGCGGATGGAATCAACTTCATCGCCAAAAAACTCAATGCGGTAGGGATGTTCGTTGGCAAACGAAAACACATCTACAATGCCGCCGCGCACTGCATATTGTCCGGCTTCATACACATAATCAACATGCTCAAAGCCGTATTCAAAGAGCAAATCAGTAACGAAAGCGATCGAAACTTTTTCGGTACGTTTAAGTTCGAGTGTATTTTTAGCGAGAAGTTGCCGCGTTACCACTTTCTCTGAAAGGGCTTGCGGGTAGGTAACTACAGCAGCGCGGCCATCGCGGCGAATGCGGTCGAGCACTTCTGCGCGCAGCAGTACGTTGGCATTGTCAGTTTCTTCAATCTGATACGGACGGCGGTACGATGCCGGGAAAAATACGAGCGGAATTTCGGTTTTTTCTTCGCCGGCTTCGTTAGTAATAGTGAGCAGCGTTTCCAGATCGTTCAGGAAATATGCAGCCGCTTCTTTATCCGGAAGCACAAACAGATGTGAAAGCGGTGTTTCACGCATCACCACAGCAGCCATAACAGCAGGCAGCGAACCCGCCATGCCGCGCAAATGAATACGCGATGCTGTTTCTTCTCCGAATGCTGCAGCCAGTTCGCGAAGCTGACTATCGTTTGCGTAAGCTTGTTGTAATTCCTGTAAAGTCACCGTTTCAGAATTTATGCTGTAAGGCAAATGCAGTATGGCCGAAAATACATTTGCCCCGTTTCGGAATGAAACAGGTATTTGTGTATTCTCGGCATTCTTAAAATTTCGATGGTAAAGGTAAGGGTTTGCTGCGAAGTGGTTGAGCGTCTTTCCCACAAATTCAGCCAATTACATTAATTTAATATCGTTACAGCTAAAGATCATTATCTCTAATTTTAATTAATTCTGCGGATTTGTTTTCTGTGTTCATTTGCCAAAATTCTTTCGTTTCGCCACGAATTATTTCGAAATGAAAAAAAATATCATCTTCCGATAAATACTGATTAGCTTTTACAACAAAAAGACACCTCCCTTCACTTCTTCCAAATTCATAATATTGTTTACTTGTTTTATTATGTTCATATTTCTCAAAAGGATTATTTAAGAAATATACTATCAGACCAGCACCTCCAATTACAAGATAATTCTCATCGCGACTGATAAAAGCGAATTCCGGATCACCATAAAAATCGCCAATAATTACTGATGATTTGTTTTGCTTTTTAAAATCAAGGAATACAATTTCAAATTCATTCCGAATAATGAATGATTCACTTTCAGCAAGAATGTTCATTGATACTTATTCTTTTAAAACCGAACCCCCATCACCAAAATATCATCCACCTGCTCGTTTGCTCCCATCCAGTTTTTCAGTTCTTCACCCATTTTCACATTCTGGATATTCATTGGTTGCGAATGAATTGTACTGAGCAACGTTTTGAAGCGTGAATACAAATACTTCTTGCCTTTTTCGCCGCCGAACTGATCGGGATAGCCATCGGTAAACAGGTAAATAACATCGCCCGGGGCAATGTCTATTTCGGCTTGGGTGAACGGATGCAGCACATCGCCGTAAGCACCTATCGGCTGCGGGTTGGTTTTGAACTCGCGCAGTTCGCCTTTGCTGAACAGGTAAAGCGGATTATTGGCGCCACTGAAAGTTAGTTTGCCTGTGCTGCGTTCCCAGCAGCAAAGCACCATGTCCATGCCATCGCGACTTTCTGAATCGACACCGCGCTGGCGGAGTGCGGCCATGAGTTTATCGCGGAGCTGATTGAGGATGTGCGCGGGCGATGGATTGTCTTCTTCATTCAGAATTTCGTGCAGCAGCGAATTGCCGATGATACTCATGAATGCGCCCGGAACTCCGTGCCCGGTGCAGTCGATGGCCGCAAAATATACGCGGTCGCCTTTGGGATAGTGCCAGTAGAAATCGCCGCTCACCACATCGCGCGGGCGGAAGAAAACGAAATGCTCGGGAAACGTTTTGCTGAGTTCCGAAGCCTCGGGCAGCATAGCCGACTGAATGCGGCGCGCATAGTTAATACTGTCTTTGATGTCTTTGTAAGCCACCGAAAGCTGATCGTTGGCTACGCTGAGCTCGGCAGTGCGTTCCTGCACGCGTTCTTCAAGCACTTTTTTCTCGCGCTGCAATCGTGCAGTACGTGTGCGGATGAATGCAAAAATTCCGGCCACACTCAGTAAAACCATGAGCGATATAAACCACCATGTTTTCCAGAACGGCGGGCGAATGGAGAACGGATAGTCGAAAATCACTTTACTCCAAACACCATCGCGGTTCTGCGCTTTTACCATGAAGCGGTAATCGCGGCCGGAAGGAATATTGGTGTAAACGGCTTCATTGCCCGAAGTCAGCGGCGACCAATTATCGTCAAGCCCTTCGAGCTTAAATTGGTACAGTACATTGTCTGTACTCAATGCCTGAAAATCGAAGGTGAGGTGATTATCGCGGTAGCTGAAAACCGGATTGAGCGGGTAGCCTTTGAGCGGATCTGATGTGAGTCCGAGCTTTGCCCAGTCGGCCGGCTGATAAAACAAGCGTATGCCGTTGAGCACTACAACGGGCGGATTATTATTCGGATAATCGTAGCGGGGATTCCAGCAGGCAAGTCCTTCGCCGGTGCCGAACCAAATAAGTCCGGCCTGATCTTCAAACAATGCATTCTGACTTACTTCCGGGCTTCGCATACCATCTGAAGTGCCAATAAATTTGAGTTTATTGATGGCAAAAGCGCTTCCAAAGCTGAGCACGTTCAATCCTTTATCGGTTCCCGCCCAGAGCTTTCCGTTACGGTCAACCATAAGTGCGTAAACCAGATCAGAGCAAAGACCTTGTGCAGAACTGATGACAGTAAATTTGCTGCCATTCCAGCAGGAAATCCCGTTGTCGCTTGTGCCCAAATAAACGCTTCCGTCGGCACCGGCAGCGGCCGACCAGATGGTATTATCGCCGAGACCTTCTTTTTCGGTAAAGTTTGTAGTTTGGCCGTTGGGCGAAATTCGGAGCACGCCTTTCTGCAGTGTTCCGATCCACATGTTTCCGCTGCGGTCTTCGCAAAGTGAAAGCAGGTTGTTGGTAGGCAAACCTGTGCTGTCGGTCATTCGCTTAAAATCAGCAGCGTTACCGCTTTCGGGAAACATGGCTAACCCTTCGCCGTAAGAAATGACCCACACATTTCCGCTTTTGTCGCAATGAATCCGGGGCACAGTACGCGGCGAAAAGAAACTCACCACCTGATCAGTAAATGGATCTCGCTGCAGTTCTCCGTTTTCGTAGCGGAGTACGATTAAGCCCTTAGGATTGTTCTCGCACCCCACCCAGATCCTGCCGTTGCGGTCTTCGCAAAGTGCTGTAACCGAATGTGCATTTATTTCAGGAAAAACAATCGGCAAAACAGAATTGTAAAAGATTTTTCCCAGACCGCCGTTTGAAACTCCCACCATCTGATTTCCGCGGCTGTCGGTTAGAAAAGCGGTTACCACTTTCCGCGATAAACCTTCTTTGTCGGTGTAATAGATAATGGCTTCGCTGCGGAAAAGGCAGAGTCCGGCGGTAGTACCTACCCAAATATTTCCTTCGGCATCTTCAATAAGCGAAAGGATATTGTTTGAAGGCAAGCCGTTGTTTTCGCTGAACAGAAAAGAGCCGGAAGCATTGTATTTGTACAGCCCGGTTTTGGCGGCAATCCAGTAGTTTCCGTGGCGGTCTTCAATCATTCCTGAAATCAGTCCGCCCTCAATTTCAGGTATTGCTAGATGCCGGGCTTTTCCGTCTTTGCCCAATATATCAATACCGCGTAAAACAGATCCGAGCCAAATTTCACCTTTTGAATCTGCCAGCACCGAATAATAGCTGGTTGATGTGAGACCGTTATCAGCCGTGTAATTCGTAAACTTTTTGCCGTCGAAACTAAAGGCACCTTTGCCGCGTGTCCCAAACCAGATCATCCCTTTTGCATCACGCGCACCTTTCAGCAGCTTATCGGCAGAGAGTCCGTTTTTATCGTTGTAAACATCAAAATCTTTCCCGTTAAAGCGTGCCAATCCTCCGCCAAAAGTAGAAAGCAGCATTAAACCGTCTTTATCCGGAAAAACAGCATAAACCGTATTGTGCGGAAGCGCTTTGGGGTTTTTCTTGTCTTTGTCTTCCTGATAAATTTTGAATGATGTGCCGTCGTAACAAGCTACACCAAAGCCGTAAGTAGCAATCCAGATATTTCCTTTCCCGTCTTCGTTAATGGAAGTAATATCATTTCCTGGCAGACCGTTTTTCTCGGTGAAATTGACAAAATGCTTCCCGTCGAACCGGCTCACACCGCCCTGCGTTCCGAACCAGATATACCCCCTGCTGTCGCGAAAAATCGTTTTTACAATAGAGTGCACCAACCCATCGCGGGTGCTGTAGAGCTTGAAGTTATACTGCTGCGCGGCTCCGGGGATGGCCTGCAAGAGCATAACTAAAAAGAGAAACGAACGAAAAAGTTTATGGAGTGGCATCAACACAAATGTAGAAGATTAGCAGAAACTCCAAAGCAATAAATCAAGGTGTCCCATGTATTTCAAACTCAAATCAGATCATTGTTTTACAGGAGTATAGCTGCGGCTTATTTTTTATCACAAATCGGCAATAAATACCACCTTTATTTTATAGTAATACCCCTAAATTATTCTATTTTAGATGGCTGATTCTCAATCACAGAATTCACCCTGCCAAACCACATTTCATGAAGCAGATTTCTACCCGCCTTGTCTTATTGTTGCTGATGCTGTTGCCGTTCAGTGTTTTTGCACAAACACCGTCGTCGAACATTACTTACAGCGGACTTGGAACAAGTTCCTACACAATTAGCTGGACAAACGGCACAGGTGTTGGGCGTATTGCTGTGCTGCGCGCTGCTTCGAGCAGCCTATCACTTCCCGTTGATAATACGGTTTATACAGCCAGTACTACATTTGGATCGGGTTCAAATCTGGGTAATCAAAACTATGTGATTTACCGCGGAACAGGCAGTGGAGTTACTGTTTCAGGACTTTCGCCATACACAAATTACACGGTAACGATTTTTGAATACAGCGGATCAGCATCGGTTCCCAACTATGGTACTTTGTTTTACGCATCACAGAGCAGGTACACCTTGGCTTCGTTCCCTACTGTTTCACCGACATCTCTTACAGCCAGTAATATCAGTGTAAATACAGTGAGTTTGAACTGGACAAACGGCGACGGTGTTTACACGCTCACAACAGTTCGGCAGAGCACATCAAACTCAAACTTACCAACCGACGGAGAAGTTTACAGTGCCAGTGCAGCTTTCGGAGGAGGTGATCCGATTGGCAGCACAACTCCATACAGCTATGTTGTTTATAACACAACCGGCTCCTCTTTAACTGTGTCGGGCTTATCGCCGGCAACAGACTACACTGCTGCTGCTTATGCTTACAACGGTTTGTTTGGAGCGCAAAACTACCGAACATCCGCTATTCCAACTGATGGATTTACTACGCTTGCCAGCCAGCCAACGGCAAATGCTTCTCTTCTAAATTTCCGCGATATTGAAGATGATGCAATGACGATAAGCTGGCTCAATACAGCCACAACTTCCGGAGGCGGAACCAATCACCTGGTTCTGATGAGCACATCACCGGTTGCCGATTTACCCACTGATGGTGTTGTATATATTGGCAACAACAACTACGGCAGCGGTTCAGCAATCGGACAAAGCTTTGTCGTTTACAATGGTACGGGCAATGCTTTCAGAGTTGCTAACCTGAGTATGGAAACTCAATACTACATTCGGGTTTTTGAATACAACGGAGGTATTGGCACTTACAACCCAACTACAAATTACCTTACCTCAACTTACCTCAGCGGACAACAATTCAGCAATACTACACGTCCCGGACTGGCTGCATCAAACATCACATTTACAGGAGTAACTGCAAATACAGTAACCGTAAACTGGACAGGTGGCGGCGGCACACACAAAATTGTCACTGCGCGTGCCGGAAAACGTCAAACAGCACTTGCATTTGATGGTGTAAACGACCATGTAGTTGTACCTTATTCAACTACACTGCAACCGGCATCAGAAGTAACATTAGAATGCTGGGTAAACCGCAGCAACTGGGCTGCATCAACCGGTACCGAATATTTTGCAGGTAATGCTGAGCTTGGCGGATACTGTCTGCTGCAAACCGGAACTACCGTTTACGCCTATACCTACCGAAACGGCAGCTGGGGCTTTGCAGCATACAGCGTTGCACATTTGTCGCCGGGCTGGCATCATTTTGCGGTAACGTATGATGGCCGCTACATACGCGGTTATGTTGACGGAGCTATTTATGGTTTAAATGATGCAGGCGCAAACTATGGAATTGATTACACCTATTCAAACGCCTTCATTATTGGTGCTGATGTGGGAACAGCCAGCACAACCAGCGGCTCATTCTGTACCGGGAAAATTGATGAAGTGCGTGTATGGGATACCGAGCAGTCCTCATTTCTGGTAAATAATTACATGAATACATCTCTGCTCGGCAATGAATTCGGACTTATTGGCTATTGGAAACTCGATGATGGCACCGCAGCATCGACTATAGCAGTAAATTCTGATGCTACAGGCGGAACTGCTTTAAACGGAACACTTAATATGTCAACCGCTGCGGCAACCAACACAACAGCAACAACAGGCTGGATATACTCCACTTCTCCTGTAAATGCTCCGGTTGATTTTGCTGGATACAATTATAACTCCAACATTACAACAACACCGTCAGCGCAGGTAGGACTGCAAGCCCTCTCTGTTCTGAATGCAGGAGGAAGTTCACAAAGCATTACCGTAACCGGATTAACCCCGGGCAGCTGGTATAACTTCAATGTGTTTGACTATGATTCGATATTTACTTCACCGAATCTTTTCACCAATTATGTATCCACGCTTGTGCTTTCGGGCGAAATTCAAACACTGAGTGCAACACCCGTCATC
>CALRTD020000044.1:0-15114 GCA_943371015.1 Synechococcus sp. UW140
GACGGGAAGAAGCAAGTGTAAGGTAACGTAAAACAACAACTACAGTAGCTCCGGCAAGCACATGCAACTGCGTTAAACTTGCAAAACAACTGAGCGAAAAAGCAGCAAGTGCAGCAACGGCATAATACAGTTTATCGCCGTTACACCACTTCCACAATAACCAAAGTCCGAACAGCAAAAGGCTATGTGCAAGCCCGTAGCCACGGGCTATTCCAAAATAATCAAGCAAATACGGATGCCCGGCAAGCACAACAAAAACAGCAAGCTGTGCAAGTGTTTTCTCTTGTCGTTTTGCGAAGAAAAATGCAGCTGTAAAGTACAGTAATGAAAAAACTACATTGGGCAGACGCAATGTAAATTCACTTGTTCCGAAAACCATTTCGCTCAACCGTATAAGCCAGGTATTGAGCAAATGATTATTAGCGGCCATTTCCGAATTTATCTCCGGCCACCAATCGTGCCCGCGCACATACATGAGCCACGAGAACGATTCGTCCCAGGTAAACGGAACAGTAAATGCACGCACAACAACATAACCAACCGCAAGTAAAGCTATACCGGCAAGCGGCAGCGAAATGTTGCGGAGTTTGTTAAACATTGCTTTGCAAATTCAGCATCAGTTGAGCTGCATTTCAGGAATATCGCCTTCGATAATGAGTTTTCCGGCTGTTGCATTACGGATTTCATCCACCGAAATACCGGGAGCACGTTCGAGAAGTATGAATCCTTTGCCGGGCACAACATCAAGCACAGCAAGCTCGGTTACAATTTTCTTCACGCAGCCAACACCGGTCAGCGGCAGCGAGCATTGCGGCAGGAGCTTTGATTCTCCGGCTTTGTTAACGTGCTGCATCGCTACAATGATGTTTTTGGCTGCGGCTACAAGATCCATTGCACCGCCCATGCCTTTCACCATTTTATTCGGAATTTTCCAGTTGGCAATATCGCCGTTCTCGCTCACTTCCATTGCGCCGAGAATGGTGAGATCTACCTTGCCTGCGCGAATCATTCCGAAGCTGAGTGCAGAATCGAAATAAGCCGTGCCGGGAATTTCGGTGATTGTTTGTTTACCGGCATTGATGAGGTCCGGATCTTCATCGCCTTCAAACGGAAAAGGACCCATGCCCAGCATTCCGTTTTCTGATTGCAGCATAACATTGATGCCGGCAGGAATATAATTAGCTACAAGCGTAGGAATTCCGATGCCGAGATTCACATAGTAGCCGTCGCGAAGTTCCTGTGCAATACGTTTTGCGATACCGTTTTTATCTAACATAATCTGATGCGTAATGTGGTGAAACAATTGGCTTTACTGACGTTTACGAACGGTACGCTGTTCGATGCGTTTTTCGTAATCGTTGCCTTTGAAAATGCGCTGCACGAAAATGCCGGGGATATGAATCTGATTGGGATCAAGTTCGCCCGGCTCTACCAATTCTTCAACTTCGGCAATGGTAATTTTTGCAGCGCCGGCCATCGGATCATTAAAATTGCGCGCCGTTTTGCGGAACACCAGGTTTCCGAATCTGTCGCCTTTCCACGCTTTCACAATCGAAAAATCGGCGTTAAATGCGGGCTCCAGAATGTAGTCGCCTTCTTCGCCTTGAAAATCAAAGCGGCGCGTTTCTTTGCCTTGTGCTATTTCGGTACCAAATCCGGCTTTCACCCAAATGGCCGGCATTCCGTATTTGGCAGCCATCGAGCGCGTAGCTAATGTGCCTTGCGGAACAAGATCCACTTCGAGTTCGCCACTCAGCAGCTGACGTTCAAACTCGGCGTTTTCGCCTACATACGACGAGATCATTTTTTTCACCTGCCGTGTTTTCAGCATCAGACCAATGCCAAAATCATCAACTCCGGCGTTGTTGGAAATGCAGGTAAGTCCTGTTACTCCTTTGCGTACCAATGCGGAGATACAATTCTCGGGAATACCGCAAAGGCCAAAGCCACCAAGCATTATGGTGGCTCCGTTTTCTATGTCGCGGATGGCCTCATCGGCTCCGGAAACAACTTTGTTCATACGTTCGATTATCTTTTTTATTACAAATCTTCATCTCCAAACAACTGATCGTCGAAGCCGTCATCAAACATCGGTCCGTCGTCTTTTTCGTACTTCGAGCAATCGAGATCGAGTTGAATTTTTCCTTTTGGTTTTGGGAATTCTCCTTTCGATACTTTCAGTGTTTTATCGGCATATACTTTTTGAAAGAACAAGCCCCAGATCGGCAGCGCCATACTGGCTCCCTGTCCTTCGCTGGTATTGTCGAAATGCACGCTGCGATCTTCGCCGCCAACCCAAACACCGGCAGCAAGTTCGGGCGTAAGTCCGATAAACCACCCGTCGGAATTGTTCTGCGTTGTTCCCGTTTTACCGGCAATAGCATTCGTGAGTTTGTAGCGGCCGCGCAAACGACCAGCGGTACCACTCATAACAACGCCCTGCATAAGATTGATCATGAGGTAGGCTTTTTCTTCGCGCAATACTTCACGGCTTTTCGGGATAAATTCTTCGAGCACTTTTCCGTTTTTATCTTCGATACGGGTAATGAATGTTGGCTCAATCCATGTGCCTTTGTTGGCAAATGTGCTGTTTGCTCCAACCATTTCAAATACCGAAATATCAGCTGTTCCGAGACAAAGCGAGGGAACAGGATCCAGCGGTGAAGTAATGCCAACGCTCTGCGCGAAATTAACAACCGCCTGTGGTCCGAACTGCTTCATGATAAACGCGGTTACATAGTTTACCGAGTTGGCCAATGCTTTGCGCATGGTGAGCATTTGTCCGTTCAGTTTATTGTCTGAATTATCAGGACACCATTCGCGGCCGTTGTGCGTAATGCAGGTACGCACATTCGGAATCTGATCGCAGGGCGACCAGCCTTCCTGAATGGCCAGTGCATATACAAACGGTTTAAAAGTAGAACCAACCTGGCGGCGACCTTCTTTAACGTGATCGTACTGAAAGTGTCTGAAATTAATGCCGCCAACCCAAGCGCGCACATAACCGGTTTGCGGTTCCATGGCCATAAATCCGGTTTGCAAAAAGCCTTTGTAATAACGGATAGAATCCATCGGCGTCATGAGTGTATCAATATCTCCGCGCCAGGAGAACACCGACATTTTAGTTTTGGTGTTGAATGCCTTGTCAATTTCAGCTTCAGAAGCATCGGCCTTTTTCATGTTCTGATACCGCTCACTGCGTTTTTTTGCCGACTTCATGATCTGATCAATTTCGTCTTTAGAAACACGATAACTGAACGGTGCATTTTTTTTCTTCGCCAGCGATTTGTTGAACTGCGCTTGAAGCACTGTCATGTGTTCAGTAACCGCAGCTTCGGCATGCTTTTGCATAGCCGGATTAATCGTGGTGTAAATCTTTAATCCGTCGCGATACAAATCATACGGTTTTCCGTCGGGACGCAAATGTTCTTTACACCATTTTTTCATAAAGTTGTTGCGCAGGTATTCGCGGAAATACGGCGCAGGCCCTTCTTTATGGCTCTCGGGACGGAACGTAACTTTGAGCGGCAATTTTGAAATAGAATCGTATTGCGCAGCTGTAATATGTCCGGCATTCCGCATTTGCGCAAGCACCACATTGCGGCGAAAAAGAGCGGTGTCGGGTCGGCTGATCGGATTAAAGAGCGACGGGTTCTGACACATGCCTACAAGCATTGCCGCTTCTTCAATTTTCAGCGAGTCGGCTGTTGTGTTGAAATACACTTTCGCCGCCGATTTGAGTCCAACAGCATTATAGGTGTAATCGAACTTGTTGAGGTAAAGTGTAAGAATTTCTTCTTTGGTATAAAGTCGTTCGAGGCGAACTGCAATAATCCACTCTTTGATTTTTTGTGTGCCGCGTTTCAGAGCGCTTGAGTAATCGGCTTTGTGAAACTGCATTTTTGCAAGCTGCTGCGTAATGGTTGAACCACCTCCCGACTTGCGATTGCCGCCGAGCAGCGATTTTACAAGCACACGGCCAAGACTTCTTCTGTCGATACCGGAATGCTCTCTGAAACGCACATCTTCTGTGGCAATGAGCGCGTTGATGACGTCTTTATCGATTTCGTTGTAGCTGATGTTTACGCGGTTCTCTGCGTAAAAACGCCCTACTTCACTGCCGTCAGACGCAAGCATAACAGTTGCCTGATTGCTTTCCGGGTTCTGAAGTTCTTCAACATCCGGAAGATCGGAGAAAAGAATCAGCCCAACGATGAGCAGAAACAGTGAAACGAAAGGAGTGAGTACAATAATCCAGAACCAGCGCAGCAGGCGGCGGTGCGGATTGGATCCGGCAGTTTCAGTTGATCCGGCAGTGGTTTTCTTGGCCATAGCGGTTCAAAAGTAAGGAATTTCGGGAGGCCTTTGAAAAGAGAATGGCCGGTGTTACAAATATTGAGCAAGTGTATTGATTTCGGCAACTCTTGTTAATACTCTGCAGCAGTTTACATCGGGCAAATTGTGCAGCGTTTCATCAATGTGCGTTTTGTATGCTGAGCACCACATTGCCTTTTTTCTTCCCGGTATCCACATACCGGTGTGCCTCTGCACAATCAGCGAAATTGTACACACGATCAATCGTTGCTTTATACTTCCCCTCTTCAAACAGTTTCCGCAAAAACTCCAACTGTACGCTATGTTCCGCGGCATATTGCTGGCCTCCGACAGTATAAAAAACACCCGTTGAAGTTAACAAACAACGTCCAGCTTTTCGCGATAATTTACCCGCTGCATCAAAAACAATATCGTATTTGCCGGGCAGATTTTTGATGTCCTGTTTTTTGTAATTGATGATTTCATCGGCACCAATGCTTTTGACGAGTTCAAAACCGTTTTCGCTGCAAACGGCAGTAACTCTGGCACCAAAATACGTGGCTATTTGCACAGCGGCCGTGCCTACCGCACCTGATGCCCCGTATATAAGTACCTGCTTTGCTGTCCCTTCTGCTATTCCTGCTTTGTGCAAAAAATAATGCGCGGTTTGCCCGCCAAAAGCAATTGCAGCGGCCTCTTCAAAACTGGCGTTAACAGGCTTGTGTACTGTTACACTCCCGGTTTTCACAGCAATGTATTCTGCATGAGCGCTGAAACCGAAACCGGTTAATCCATACACTTCATCGCCAATGGCAAATTCGTTTGCATGCTCGCCTTTGCCCACTACAATGCCCGAAAATACAGTTCCTAAGATTTGCCTTCGGGGTTTTCGTAACCCAATAATCAAACGCATCAGAATGCGCTGCACCCGGTTTGCGTTGAGTCCTCTGACCCGCACATCGCCTGAGTTAACGGTTGATGCAATTATTTTTACAAGGTATTCGTCAGACTTAATTTTCGGCTTGTTTACCATTTGCACTTGCAGCACATCCGGAGTTCCATAGGCTGTGCATACAATGGCTTTCATTTTAACTGATTCCATTATTTATTATTTTAATATTTTCAAGAAATTAATTTTACTTGCTGACTGGCTTGACCTTACCGCCTTTAAACAATTTCCACAGACCGTAGGATATTTCACCAATGATCATCGGAACAATAAAGATGGCTTCTACTGCGGCCGAAAAAACTAGGGGGTTAGCAACAATCAACACGCCAACATATTGGATAATGTAGCCCACACCGGCCAGAATGAGCAGCGATTTTATAGCAATCGTTACCCACTTTTTCCCTCCTTCGTTTTGATAGGTAATGCCAAGTGCAATAAGGTGAAACCCGAATACAATAAGTCCTAATCCCCAAAACAAATTAAACGCTGCAATGCCGCTGTAAATGGATGCTGCCGAACTGGCCAAAGCCGCTTTAATAAGGTTTGCAATTCCCACAGCCAGCACCAGCGAATAAAGTATGCGCAGCCCACCGGCAACCACACTCATTGTCGGTTTTTCTTTTTTGTAATACTTGATCACTCCGCAACCAATCAATACATCAAGCAGAAGTATAATGCCCCATCCGGCTATTGCAGCAACAAACCGTCCGAAGTTGGCAGTTACCAAAGCTCCGGTTAGTGCAGTGTTGCCGAGCACAAATAATCCGCCCAATGCAGGAACTGCAAATCCTGCTGTAAGTGCCATCAGGAGAATAGACAGGCCAAGAATTATAGCCCATTTCCGGTTAGAAAATTTGTTCTCGGTTTGTTTGGCTGTTAACTCTTTCGTCTTTTCAGTCTTTCTGATACTGTCTCCCGAATGCTTCTGAAAACGAACTGTATCAACCGGCAATAAATTTGAGCGCGTTATTAAAGTGTCTTTGGTTTCAATTTTACATCGCTCTTTCTTTAGCTGATGTACAGGAGTTGTTGCCGGTATCAGCGTATCCTTCTTCTCAGTGTCAACCGCTCGTTCTGGTTCCTGATGTTTCTTCTTCTCCCATTCTCCCCAGTGATTCTTCTTCAGAAATTCTACATGATAACCGGAGTAATAGCGTCTTTTCTGGATAGTACACGCCGAGAGAAAAATTAGTACAAGAAAAAGTGTTGCTGATGGAAGCGTAAATAATTTTGTGCGCATCGTTTTTGCTGTGAGGAAAATTCAGCGCAAAAATAATTTCGCGTTCAGGCGCAGTCCATTGACTTAAGGTAAGAAATGAGGATGGGAGACCTAATTAAAGCCGCACTAACGGCTACTGCAGTTGCTGCGAATAAACGCCATACGGGTTTAGGGAAAAGCTAATTTAATCAGCGGAAAAGCATTTCAAGTATGCGCCCCTGTCCTGTTTCCATTGGAAATCCAAGCAGATAAGCAGTTGTGCGTGCAATATCGCGCTGATCGGCGTAAATATCACTGACAACATTACGTTTGAAATCAGGACCGATAGCCAGCAATTCTATTTTGCGGCATCCTTCGCATGCATCGCCGTGTGAACCAAATCCGCCCGAAACATTATCGAGATGCCGGCCGTGATCATTGGTTACAAATAAGGTTGTTGTGCCTGAGTAATAAGGATCGTTTTGCAACGCATTCCAAATATCCATTACATACTGATCTGTTGTGCGGATTTGCTGAAGATAGCCCGGCCAGTCGTTCATGTGTCCGGTTACATCGGGTTCACGATAACTGATCATCATTAAATCCGGATGATGCATGTTCAGCACATTTAGCGCATGTGCATGTGTAACCGAATCAACCCGGTAGCCCGTTCCCGGACCGGCAATGCCCACATCAAAATTGGGACGGAACTGTCCCTGCCAGTTGGTATTCTGGCAATCGGTAAGAATGTGGAGTTTGTCTTTTGAGGCTACCAGCCAAACCTTATCAGCCGGTTTCGATTTCGCTTTTCTGAAATACTGGAAAATACCCGGTTCCAGCGGCAATTCCTGTCCGCCATTGTTAATCGGCATGTGGTAACCTGTTGTAATTGCCGTGTGCCCGGCATTTGTATAGGTATAGCCTTCGTTCCGGAAATTGGTGAGCATTACGCCCTGCTGCATCAGACTTACGCGGCGGGGAATAAACTGCCGTGTTGGCTCGCCCCAGGTTTCAGTCCAGCGCGGTCCATCAATAATAATGATAACAACGTGCTTTGTTTGAAATGAAACTGCCGGAATGTCTTCTTTGCAGGTTGAACAGCATAAAAGAAGAAGGGAAAAGAAAAGGAGGTTACGCAGGGCCATCATAACCCAAAGTTAACAAAACTTGTCCCTCTTCGACTCCGCTCAGGGGGACAAGGGCATTTGGGGCGCAGAAGGACAAGAGCAGAACAAACTCAGGGAGACAAGAACATTACGGACTCAGGGGACAAGAGCAGTAGAGACTCAGGGAGACAAGAGCATTACGGACTCTGGGGACAAGAGCATTTGGGGCGCAGAAGGATAAGAGCAGTACTGCTAACGTCTTGGAAAATAAAAGAGATGCTGCCGCAGGCTCGGAAGTACGAGGGCTTTTTAGTAATTCAGGAATTACCTGAACGCTTTTTTGTGGTGATGTGAATTACTCCGCCCGCTCAATGCGGAAACCGGCATCTTTAATCCCGTCAAGCTGCTCCGAGCGCATGGCTTGTTCGATTTCGAGCTTGTAGTGGCCGGCTTTGGTGAATTTCATTCCGGTGCGAAAGCGCATCTGGCAGTCGTGCAGTTCGCCCTGTCCTTTGCCCAGCCAGGCGCCGGTTTGCGGGTTGGCCAGCTGAAACTCTACGGTGTCGGTACTTACTTCTCCGCCGGGAACGGTGGTGTGAAAGAACACGTAGATATTGGCAAACGGATAATCGTCGGTGTGGCGGAGGTTGAAGTAAAGGTTGTAAGGCGTTTGGGTATCCGGAATATCAAATTCAAAATTCAGCTTCTGGTTCATATTCCAGCTGCTGTTTTCCATTTCGCGATTTTCTTCAAACACCCGTGCGCTGTCGCACCCTGCCAGAAGCAGCAGAAGGGCGAATGCAGCAGAGGGCAGATGCGTTTTTTTCATCTTCTGCATCAGATAAACGGAGGTGGTGCAGTTGGCGGCGGGGGTGCCGGCGGCGGGGGGCCGTGCTGATTGCCGCGCTGGTTGCGGTTATTGTTGTTGCCGCGGCGCTGATTATTATCGTTGCGGCGCTGCTGATTCTGCTGCTGGTTAGGCTGACCCGGTTTCTGCTGCGGCGGACGATTTTGTTGCGGCGGGCGATTTTGCTGCGGACGCGGCTGTTGATTATTGCCTTGCGGCTTTTGCGGCTGCGGCTGGCCTTCCGGACGCGGCTGGTTGGGTTGCGATTGCTTTTGCTGCTGTGGCTGACCTTCGGGGCGCGGCTGCTTTTGCTGCGGCTGACGATTCTGCTGCGGCTTTTGCGGCTGGCCTTCCGGACGAGGCTGTTTTTGTTGCGGCTGACTCTTCTGTTGTGGCTGAGATTGCTGACCTTCGGCGCCGCCTTTTTTCTTTTTCTTGTTGTTGTTTTTGCTGCGGCGCGTACTGTCGAAACGGGTAAGACTGTCTTGTCCAACCACGTTTTCAAAATCAGGCTCTTTTTTCTTGGGCGCGTCTTCGGCAACTTCTACAAGCAGTTCGGGCTTTTCGCCGCGCTTGTTCATTTCTACAATTTCTTTGACGCGGCTTACCGGTACCGGAATAAATTTATCCGGTTCATCAAAGAAGGTGTACCAGAGCAGTCCGCGGAAAATATCTGTTTTCTGGTGGCGAACACGTCCGCGTACGGTTTCAATTTCAACCGTTTCGGGGAAATGCTTGAGCGCATCCATGTAGGTATCCAGCTCGTAGTTGAGGCAGCATTTCAGTTTTCCGCATTGTCCGGCAAGTTTGAGCGGATTGAGCGACAGCTGCTGGTAGCGGGCGGCGCTGGTGGTTACGGAGCGGAAATCACTGAGCCAGGTAGAACAGCAAAGTTCGCGCCCGCAGGTGCCGATACCGCCTAAGCGGGCTGCTTCCTGCCGCGCACCAATCTGCCGCATTTCAATACGGATGCGGAATTCGTCGGCCATTACGCGGATGAGTTCGCGAAAATCAACGCGGTCATCGGCGGTGTAGTAAAAAATGGCTTTCGACTTGTCGCCCTGATATTCTACATCGCCGATTTTCATCTGCAGGCCGAGCTCGGTAGCCAGCACGCGCGAGCGCACCATAGTTGGCTTTTCGAGTTCCTGAGCTTCCTGCCATTTTTCAATATCGGCAGGCTTGGCTTTGCGGTAAATCTTTTTGAGCTCGGTAACGTCAACCTTCTGCCCGCGCCGCGCCATTTGCGTGCGCACGAGTTCGCCGGTGAGCGAAACTGTTCCGATATCGTGCCCCGGCGAGGCTTCAACAGCGACCACGTCGCCAGCCGCAAGGGCGTGACCGGTGCAGTTGCGAAAAAACTCTTTGCGGCTGTTTTTGAACCGGATTTCTACGCCTTCAAAGGCCTGCTGGCCTCCGGGCAATTCCATGTTCGACAGCCAGTCGAATACATTCAGTTTGTTGCAGCCTCCGGAGCCGCATGATCCGTTATTCCGGCAACCTGCCGGCGAACCAGTGCTGCATCCGCGTCCGCTTGAACATCCGCCACATCCCATAGTGCGCGTTGATATATTTTGACAGTCTGAGCCGGTTAGGGCTGAGAACTGGTCTGGTTAAGATTATTGCAGGGTAATTTACAAAAATAGGGGTTTTTGGATGCCGATGGGGGTTTATGATTGCGAATGGGCATTTTTATGCTGTTTAGCCCTGCGCGGTTTGCATAAACCTCGAAGGGCTAAACAGCCTTCGGTACATTCAGCATTTCATTCAGCTTGAACGAAAGATCCATGAAAATGATCTTCGGACTTCCGTTGCGTTCGATGTGCTGAATGGCGGTGTTCAGTTCGTCGATGAAGCGCTCGCCGTTGGCTTTGTGCACGAACGGGGCAAATTTTTGGACAAAGCCAAGTTCTTCGCCGGTGAGGCGCACAAGAGTTTTGTCGCCATAATTCAGCATCAGGCTGTCGCGCACAAGGTCGAGTGAGTAGCCAAGGAATTGTTTCTGCCGTTCGCGGCCAATCGAGGCAAGTTCATCGACCGAGCCAATTACTTTCTGCGCATCGAACTTGAGGCTGGCGCGCATCCATTTCTGAAATGCGGCAAGGTAGAACGCCGCATTTTCGTCGCGCTCCAGCAGCAGACGTGCTGCGGCATAACTGCCGTCGGCCTGATAGGCCATTTTAGCGGCATCTTCGGCGCTGAGGCCGTGGCGCTGCATGAGTGCATCACGCAAATCATTATCGGAAATGCGGCGCACTTTTACGAGTTGTGTCCGGCTTACAATGGTGCGCAGGAGCTGGTCTTCGCCTTCGGTAACGAGCAGGAAGAGCGTTTTATCGGGCGGCTCTTCGAGAATTTTCAGGAGTTTATTGGCGGCCTGAAGGTTCATCTTCTCAGCCATCCAGATAATCATGATTTTATATTCGCCTTCAAATGTGGTCAGGCTGAGTTTTTTCAGAATTTCTCCGCTTTCTTCGGTGCCAATTACAGCCTGTTTGTTTTCAGCCTCTAATTTCCCGAACCACTCCTCAAGCGTGAGGTACGGATTTTCGAGAAATGCTTTACGCCACTCCGTAATCACATTTGTGCTTACCCGAACATCTTTTGAAAGTGCAACGGGATAAACAAAATGCAAATCCGGATGAACTAATTTATCATACTTGGCACACGAAGGGCATTCGCCGCAGGCATCATCGGCTCCGCGATTGGTGCAATGCACAAACCGTGAATACGCCAGCGCCAATGCCAATGTTCCCGAACCTCCCGGACCGAAAAATAATTGTGCATGACTGACACGGTTACCGGAAACGGTTTGAACAAGCCGCTGCTTTACATCCTGCTGACCAATAATATCACGAAAAAACATAGCACGAAGATAAGCACTGCTGCGATGTTTATCGGCTCCCGTTGAAATGATTTTTGCTGATCCATTTATGATGATAAAAAGCGGATTGCCGGCAACTTTCCAACTCAATATCTACTCCTTGAATTCATCTGTAAAAATTCAAACTTAATTCAACAATCCTGTCACGCGTTAAATTCTGTTTTCACTCCTTAAGCCTGATCTATTTTATTGCTTTCTGCCACCCTTTTACTTTTCTGATCAGGGCTGAACATTAATCACGCTTACGGTATCTGGATCTGTTTATAAGTTTTTGATCGTGAAAAATTCTATTTGAAAGTAATTAAACGCGATTATTTGTTGATCGTTTTTTAATGCCGGATAGCCAAATACGAACATATCTACCTTTCTTACAACATCTTATGAGTTTCGATTACTGTTTTACCAAAAAAGCATGTGGCAACTTATTTAAAATTATAGTAAGTATTTCTGTTAAAAAATCGAACTGCGTATGAATAGCAGTTCTAATCAATTTGGTTTTACTTCGCAACACCACTAATACACACTCTTATGAAAAAAATCTTTCTCATTTGCTTCGCGGCATTTTCCTTTTTAGGGACAACTGCGCAGGAAGCACAAAAATCAGACTTCATTTTTGAGCTGATGAATCGGCGTGATTTAACACTCACGGAAATCAACACACAGGCCAACGAATATTTTAACCGCGTTGGTACCGGGCAAGGCACAGGCTACAAACATTATCAGCGATGGTATTATGAAAATCAGTTTCACGTAAACGAGCAAGGCTACCTTCGTGATCCGCAGGAAGAAGAAGCGGCTTATCAGCAGTTTTATGATCAGTACGGACCAAATTCAGCAGCACGAATTGGTTTTGCAGCCGTAGGCAGCTGGACACAGCAAGGGCCGTTTACATGGACACAAACATCGGGCTGGAATCCGGGCAACGGGCGTTTGGTGGCAATGGCCATTCACCCCAGTGCAATCAACACAATTTATGTTGGATCGCCCGGCGGCGGCATGTGGAAATCAACCAACGGCGGCACCTCGTGGATTCCGCTTACCGACCACAACAGTTTGTGGATGCACATCTACTCAATTGCCATTGATCCGGCCAACCAAAACATCGTGTATGCCGGAACAGGGAACTCCGCCAATCAGGTCATCAAATCAACCGACGGCGGAGCTAACTGGACTGTGCTTGGCGCAGGACCAACAGGCAACATCCGTAAGATCATGATTCACCCTTCCAACCCAAGCATTGTGTTTGCAGCAGCCAGCAACGGAATTTTCCGTTCTACCAATGGCGGTACAACCTGGACACAGGTGCATACTTCAAGCAAAGAGGATATTGAGTTTAAGCCCGGCGATCCGAACACCATGTATTCGTCTGGCAGTTCAAGCATTGTGCGTTCAACCGACAACGGTGTTACCTGGACAGTACTTGGTGCAGCACAAGGCATTACCAATACAGGCCGCAGCCTTATCGGTGTATCTCCCGCTAATCCTGCAGTTGTATATGTAGTACAAGCCAGCGGAAGCACATTTGGCCGCCTGTATTACTCTACCAACTCAGGCGCTTCGTTTGTTACACAAGTTACCGGCAATGCATCTGTTTCTCCGGCTGTAAATAACTACTTTGGTTATTACACAGATGGTACAGACACACGCGGACAAGCCACACACGATATGGCTATTTGTGTATCACCTTCTAACGCCAGCGAAGTACACATTGCAGGTATCATTGCATGGAAATCAACCAATGCAGGTGTTTCGTTTACTGCAACAACAGAATGGTCGCTGCCCAACTCAACCGGCTACAACCATGCCGATGTACATGACCTCGGATTTGTAGGCACAACACTTTTCTCGCTTTCTGATGGCGGCATTTTCAAAAGCACGGATAATGCTAGCAACTGGACAAACATTTCAACCGGTCTCGGTATTATGCAATTCTACCGCATCGCCAGCGCACCCACCAACACAAACGTTTGGACAGGCGGCGCACAAGACAACGGATCAACCGCCATGCAATCGGCCGGTAATATGGTAAGCTGGCTTGGTGCTGATGGTATGGAAGGTCTGGTGAGTCCAACCAACTCGCTCAATATCTGGGGCACAAGCCAGAACGGCCAGTTGTACCGCTCAACCAATGGCGGCAACACACGTTCAACACTTGCCACAATTCCGGGCGGAGCATGGGTTACACCAATTGCCATTCACCCCACAACCGAAACAACCATTTTTGCCGGCGGGTCGGGTGTTTACAAATCAACCAACAGCGGTAGTACATTCTCCCTGATTTCAGGAGCAATTACTTCAACCATTTCTGATCTTACAGTTGCGCCTTCAAATGCTAACTACATTTATGCCTGTTCAGGCAGCAGCTTGTATGTAACTGCAAACGGCGGTACTACATGGACAACTACCACACTTGCCGGCGTAGGCAGCATCAGTGATATTTGTGTTAGTCCCTCAACGCCTACAAAAATCTGGATTGCCACAACCGGCGGAAAAGTTCAGGTTTCAACCAATTCAGGATCAACATTTACCGATATTACCGGCTTGCTTCCTGCAATTGCTGCCCGTACAGTTGTAGTTGACAACACCGTAGCCGAGAACTTGTATGTAGGCATGAACATTGGTGTGTACACCCGCAACAACACCATTACAAGCTGGTCGCTGATCACATCAAACCTCCCGCGTGTTGCTGTTAACGAACTTGATATTCAGAACAACGGTGCCGGAAAAGTTCGTGTAGCTACTTATGGTCGCGGTGTGTGGATTTACAACGCCCCCGGCGCCTGCGCCGATGCTTACGAGGCAAACAACACACAGGCTGATGCACCCATTATCAACATCAACAACACAGTAGGCGCGCAAATTGCCAGCACAACAGATATTGACTTCTACAAGTTTGTGCTTACAGCAACAACCAACATGGATTTCTCGCTGAGCAACCTGCCTGCCGATTTTGATGTTCAGTTGCTGGATGCTGCCGGTGTTCTGCTTCAGCAAAGCACGAATGGCGGAACAACCAACGAAGTATTTTCGCGCGCAGCAATGCCCGCAGGAACATACTATCTGCGTGTTTGGGGTTACAACAGTGCATTCAGTACTACACAGTGCTACAACCTTGATTTGTGGATCACCGGCACACCGCGCCTCGGCAATCCGAACGGCGATCCGCAGCCACAAAACACAAGTCTTGTAAACACCAAAGACGAATCAACACTGGTAATGTACCCGAACCCGGCTTCGGATATGATTACTGTTGATTTGACAACTGCAGAAGGTGCTGCGTCAATTCTTATTTATGACAAAGAAGGCCGCCTAGTAATTCGTCAGGACAATCTTGCCAACGAAAAGCAGGTGCAGCTTGATGTTGCTTTCCTCAGCCCGGGCATGTACTTCGTGCGTGTACTGTCGGTGAATGGAGAACTGAAAAACACAAAACTGATTAAGTTGTAATTTTGAGGTAATTCGTTTGCAAGCAAAACAGGCGGCCAGTAGTTGGCCGCCTGTTTTGTTATATATTAAGCAAGTAATAAAAAATGAGTATGTGCAAAGTCGAAAGATATAATTTAACCCGGCATTTTATTTACAGTATAGGTTGTTTGATTCATATTCCCGCTACATTCAAAATAGTTTAAATCAACGCCTTTTTTCAAATCTCTGCTCGCCGTAGCCGATGATATATTTTTAAAAATATTCATGTATTGTTTTCGGGTAAATTGTTTAATGCCCAATGACAGGAAATAATCCAACCGGTCTATATCCTTTAGCACTCTATTATTATAATCAAGTAAATTTTCAAGTGAGGTATTGATGACTGACAAC
>CALRTD020000045.1:0-15102 GCA_943371015.1 Synechococcus sp. UW140
ATTTTAATCGTCTCTGTCTTTTTCAGTCATATTGTTTTCTGATGCAGGAATTGTCTTCCCGAAAATAAAAATCATAAATGTGTGCGTTTAACAGCTTCAGATTTTGAAATCATCCCGTCATCATTACCATTACTCACGCAACAGGATGAATGATTTGGAAATGATTTTCTGCTCACTGCTTGTGCGCTCGAAACAAACTATTATTTTAAATATTAACTCCAAACAGGTAACCAACTAATGCAGAGAGAACCATTGCAATTGTTCCCCAGATTGTAATACGCAAGATAGCCTTTCGAATACTGGAGCCACCTGTTTTTGCAGCAGTGATTCCCAAAACAATTAAAAAGATTGTAGTTGAGCCGTATAACCAATACTCCATTCCTTTAACAGGTGCAAAAAGGATTACTAAAAGAGGCAGTAAACCACCAACCGTAAATGACGCACCAGAGGCTATCGCTGCCTGAATCGGATTTGCCTGACTTATTTCGTTGATACCTAATTCATCTCTTATGTGCGTTCCCAAAGCATCTTTTTCAGTCAATTCAATAGCGACCTGCATAGCCGTTTCTTTTTTCAGACCTCGTTTCTCATAAATTTGAGCCAAAATAGATAGCTCTTCCTTTGGCATTTCTGCAAGCTCCTTAATTTCTCTTTCAATGTCTGCCTTTTCGGTATCGGTTTGCGAACTTACCGAAACATATTCTCCGGCGGCCATTGATAAAGCACCCGCAACAAGACCCGCTACTGTAGCTAATAATATTGGTTCTCTTGTTGAACTGGCGGCTGCAACTCCTATGGCAAGACTGGAAATAGAAATAATTCCATCATTTGCTCCCAACACAGCGGCTCTCAACCAATTGCTTCTGTGTATATAATGGTTGTCTAAGTAATTGTCAATTGTGACCATGTTCAACGTTTATCAGTTCTTAAAAATTACACCTATCTGTTTCGGGCTTAACGAAGATGGTGATTTTAAGCACAACTATTGGTGTAAAGAACAAAACTTTGATCAGCACAAATACACAAGCGGAGTAAATAGCTGCAAATTCAGTCAAATACGTATTCGCTTTCTTTGCTTCTCTTTATCTGCGTTCTGTTGCTTTTCAATTAAACGATGCTCTAAATTCTATTGGTGTCAAATTTGTTTTACTCTTGAATAATTTACTAAACGACTGAGAATGCTCAAATCCTAATTGGTAAGCTATTTCGCTAACAGTTAAGTTGGTAGTCGTCAATATCTCTTTGGCTTTATCTATTAACTTATTATGAATATGTTGCTGTGTACTTTGCCCCGTTAGTGTTCTTAGCATATCACTCAAATAATTTGGTGATACATTCAGCTTATCGGCAAAATATTGAACAGTTGGAAGTCCTGATTCTCTCAATTGATTGCTCTTGAAATAATCACTTAGTAAGTTTTCCATTTTAACCAACAAATCATTGCTCCCTGTTTTTCTTGTTAGAAATTGTCTGTTGTAGAATCTATTACAGTAATTGAGCAATAATTCAAGATGTGAAATCATCACATCCTGACTATACTGGTCGATAGAGGTTTTATATTCTTGTTCAATATTCATGAATATACTTTCAAGCATTTGCTCTTCTTTGTCTGACAAATGCAACGCTTCATTTACTGCATACGAAAAAAAACCATAGTCATTAATCGCTTTACCTAATGGATAATTTAAGATAAAGTCTGAATGAAAAACCAGCCACCATCCTGATACCGTATAGTCGTCTCCATTGCTTACAGACAATATCTGCTTCGGTGCTGTCATCGCTAAAACACCTTCATCAAAGTCATAATAATGTTGTCCGTACTTAAGTTTTCCGGTTAGATTTTTTTTAAGGGAAATTCCGTAAAAATTAAGCAGAAAATGAACTTCGTCGGTATGTGGCGAAGAGTGTACTTCATCCATATTAATCAAACTAATCAAAGGATGCAGTGGCTTAGACAAGCCCATTAACCGATGTAACTCTGAAATTGAGTGAATGGTAATGTGATTAATTTTATTAGCCATTGTATGAATTCATAAAAATCTACAATGCCCGCACTGAGCGAGCACTATAGATTTGAGATTAATATTGCTTTTTCGTAAACATCCAGGCCCAGGCCATAAACAGCAACTGAATCGGTAACCTAATTATACTTGCTGCAAACTTATCGCTACCTGTTTGGTAATAACCAATACTTTCAGGTAGGTGAATTACCACTAAAAATACCACTAACATTGCAATAATCAATTTGGCAGCAATAGTTCTGGTTTTTACTGGTATCAGCATCAGCGCCAAGACAATTTCAACAATCCCGCTTAAGGATATTAAAAACGCGTGTGCAGGTAACCATGATGGCATCATTGCAAAATACTGCTCCGGATTCACGAAGTGCATCGCCCCCATAAAAAGGTAAAACACGACCAACAAATAAAGTAAAATGAGTTTTACTGTTTTCATTTTTTCGCAATTAAATTATTGTGCATTTTCTGAAACATCTTTCCACTCTTTCCATGTTTCCAATCGCTTACTGTAAGCAGGTTCAATCATCATTAAAGGAAATTTACCTAAAAATAATCGCAGTGGAGGATGCTCAGCATCCACTACTTTTAAGATTGCCTCGGCTGTAGCGTTGGGATTTCCGAAAGTCATATTAGCACTGTTTGTTCGCATTGCATCCCTTAAACCATTATAAGCATCAATTGGAGTGCTGTGACTTGCAGATGAAGTTGCCCAATCGGTAGCGTATGCTGCAGGTTCAATTAAGGTTGTTTTTATACCAAATTGGGCTACTTCTTGGGCCAGTGATTCGCAAATTCCTTCCATGGCCCATTTTGAGGCATGGTAGATACTTAAACTTGGAAATGCCATTACGCCACCAATACTGGATACCTGCAAAATGTGCCCGCCGTTTTGTTTGCGCATGTGAGGCAGTACTGCCTGAATCATCCAAAGTGAACCAAATACATTTGTTTCTAATTGCCCTCTTGCTTCTGTTTCTGAAATTTCTTCTACAAAGCCAAAATGTCCATAACCTGCGTTGTTGATCATAACATCAATTGCTCCAAACTTTGCGACCGCTTTTTCAACAGCTTCAAAGCACGATTCGCGATGGGTTACATCAAGAGAAATTGGCAGTATCGATTCACCGTATTCATTCACTAATGCTGACAAAGCATCACTATTTCTTGCGGTTGCCACTACTTGATCACCGCGTTTTAATGCTGCTTCAGCCCAGATTTTGCCAAATCCTTTAGAGCTTCCGGTAATAAACCAAACTTTATTTTTCATGAGATTTGTTAGTTAAAATTCGTATTTATGATTCGTTATTGTTTCAGAAACACTCCATAATTGTTTTGCCAAATGGATATCATATGATGTTTCACTTGATCGCACCAATTCAGGGAAACCTTTCATTTCGTTCATTTTAGTTGGTCCAAAAAACTCCGCCCCTTTTAAATTCGGTTCTGTTGCCGCTCTTAAAATTGGTAATGCTCCCATGTTTACTTTTTGGGCCATCAGCACATTCATGATCTTCATCATAAATCCTAAATCTTTTTGAAGATTGGTAGCCGTATAACCGGGATGAGATGCGGTTGCAATTGAATGGATATCGGCAGCTTTTAGTCTGCGGTCAAGTTCATACGTAAATAAAAGATTGGCCAATTTGCTCTGTGCATAAGCTTTTTTGGTGTCAAAACTTTTTGAAAAATTCAGGTCATCAAAATAGATAGTCGGCTCAAATTTCTGTCCTTGTCCCTTTTTATGTAAGATACTGCTTTGTGTTACGATTCTGCTGTTTGGTGTTGACTTAAGCAAAGGCATTAACAAGCCAGTTAGCAAAAAATGTCCCAAATGGTTAGTGGCAAATTGCAATTCGTGCCCCTGCCTGGAGGTTTGTCTTTGCGGTGTCCACATGATCCCCGCATTGTTGAGTAATATATCGAGCGTGTTGTACTGATTAGTGAACTCAACAGCAAATTGTCTTACCGAATCGAAATCAGAGATATCCAATTTCATTAATTCAAGATCAGCATACTTGAATTGCTGTTTTATTTCCTGTATTGCGCTTTTACCTTTTTCTGGATTGCGCACAGGTAAAATAATTTTTGCCCCTTTTCCACTTAATACTCTAGCTGCTTCAAGCCCTATCCCACTTGTAGCACCTGTGATTAAAATTACTTTACCTTGTTGTGAGGGGATGTTTTCTCTGGTCCAATTTACTATTG
Organism: Synechococcus sp. UW140; assembly: GCA_943371015.1. GTDB lineage: Bacteria > Bacteroidota > Bacteroidia > Palsa-965 > Palsa-965. The sequence continues at coordinate 4,224 of CALRTD020000045.1, forward strand.
CCACCTTTTTAATTTTATTAAGAATGATGGCACAAAATTGAGTTAAATGAAAAAAGCCCGTGTAGCCGAATCTCTGAATAATGTATCCAAAACAAGAATGAGGCAAAACGCTGTTGCTGCGCTGCGCAGGCCACAGCTTTCTATGAATTTCTTTAAATGAGGGTCTCTCGTATTGTCATAGATCACAATGACAACAGTACAATTAAGTTCTTACTGCTTAACCTTTTTAAATACTTCAGAAAACCACCTCAGACTTGACATGATCAAACAAATACGCCTGGCCACCCGTCATTCTTCAATAAGTTGTGTTTTGGGCAATGCTAACTTCAACGTCAGGAAACCTAAAAGTCCTGCTGTTAATGAAGAAATCAGGATGACTAATTTTGAGTTGTTTATTATAGTTGCATTGTCAAAAGCGAGCAAGGTTACGAAAATTGACATGGTAAAACCTATTCCGGCTAAAAATCCAACACTGAAAATTGACTTCCAATTCAAATCTTCGGGTAATTTGCACAAGCCCAATTTCACTGCTAAAAAAGTTAAGAGAAAAACGCCCAGAGGTTTTCCGATAATTAATCCGAGTGCAATACCTAAGCTATTATTTTCAATCAATATTTGCTTTATATCGCCACTGAAAATAATAGCTGTGTTGGCCAAAGCAAAAATCGGTAAAATGATAAATGCAACCGGTTTGTGTAAAAAATGCTGCAAAATATAAGATGTTGACTTTTCACCTCCGTTCCCAAATGGAATTGCAAAAGCCAATAAAACGCCTGTAATAGTAGCATGAACACCGGAATGCAACATAAAATACCACATTGCAATTCCACCCGCTAAGTAGATAACCAGATTCCTCACCTTCATTCTGTTTAAAACCAGCAGCAAACCGAATATCCCTAAAGCAATAAAAAGGTTGGTCCAAAGTAAAGTTTTGGTATAGAAAATGGCGATAATTAGAATTGCTCCTAAATCATCAATTACAGCCAATGCGGTTAAAAATACTTTTAGTGATGTTGGCACTCTGCTGCCCAACAATGATAAAATTCCCAGTGCAAATGCTATGTCTGTTGCCATCGGGATTCCGGCACCTGATTGGGTTTCGGTTCCGTAATTGAACAATAAAAATAGTCCTGCCGGTAAAAACATGCCACCCAATGCTCCGAAAATTGGCAGTAAAGCATCTTTAAACTTTGAAAGCTCGCCTATGTATATTTCTCTTTCCAACTCTAAGCCAATGAGTAAAAAGAAAATAGCCATTAAGCCATCATTTACCCAATGCGCAATGCTGTGCCCCTGAAATTGTGTTTGCCAAAAATTGTGGTAATCTCCCCCAAAAGCAGAGTTGGCAAGCGTTAACGATATAACTGTACAGGCAATTAAAACAAGTCCGCCTGCTTTTTCGCTGTTAAAGAAATCGGTAAATAACTTAGTTGCCTTCATCGGTTACGCTATGCTGTAAATAAGTAAGGTCTCAATTATAAACGATAAAAGACGTTACTACTCGAAAATAAAATCGCTTTTTAATGTCAGCCGATTTACGGAAAGACTGTACTGTGGCTGCCGGAGAACAAAATACACAAACAAAAAAGTAAGCAACGTTACTTTAACCACTGTTTTGAAAATATCGGGATAGGTTGAACTTTATACCCCTAGCTACCCAAATTACATATTCTGTTCGCAAACAGGTTTATCCGCTTAATCAATGCTCTAACTCAGTTGATCTATGAATTTCAAAATCATTGCAACTTGTTTGTCTTCTGATTTCTGAGAAATGATTTTTTGCATGATTTCGGTTTTCTTGTCTTCCGCTAGTTGTTTAAACGCGTTGAATACGTTTGCGTCTTTGAATGTTGCTAAAACTTCCTTCTCCGTTACTTGCTCCCTTGCAGTTAGAAGGTAAAGTGTTACAGTTACAGTTTCGCCAGCACTTTTATTGATTGCTTTTCTGATTTTTTCATTTACAGAAATTAGCTTGTCCTGCCCTTTAATTGTAAATAAGTTTATGCTCTCAATTTTATAGCTGTCTATAGTGCCTGCCACTTTTAACGAACCCCACTTCCCTACGATGTGTTTCGTATCAGGAATTTGAATGTGATATGTCCAAGCCCCTTTTCCAGGCACATATTTCAATTCCAGTTCCTGATCTTTTACTAAATATTCCATTGAGGTGTGGTTAGCTTTTTATTGTGCGGCGATAGTGTAGGACATTGACGATAATGGGGTTTCGAAACTGAAAACTGATTGCCAGCGCCAGTATTTATTTATTGCACAACTATTTCAAAGAAGCAGCTCAGCAGCTATATCACCAAACTGATATTATTAGCTGCCTTTGTTGTCTTTTCGCTTAACTCCTAATGTTTCATGCCATGCTTTTTGAGGTCTGCTTTGGGGATAACCGTTTTCAGCACGAAACTTTTTTCGTTCTTCGGTAAAGTCCCACCACGTTTTGTTCGAGTCCTTTGTGTTTGCAAAATACACGACTAATCTAAATTGATCTTCAACACAAGGGTCAATCCAATACCCTTTTTTCTGTTCGTATTCGTCTGTAAGTTGAGCACCGTCTTTTTGTTTTAGTTCGTTGAGTGAATAATAACCTAAAAACACAAGGTCTTCGGCAAACTTTATTCCGACCGATGGAACGGTTTGAAACTCTGCCAACGCATAAATTTCTTTTGCCCGTTCAGTTGTCGAGTTTAACAAGACTTCCAATTCATCAGTTGAAAAGTCAAGGATGTTCGCAATTTTGATTTTATTCTTTCTCAAATTTGCTTTTTCAATGACCGTTAGCGGAAGTTTTATGTTTGCCTTATTTTTCATCTTCAGCAAAAGTCAGTAAATAACCGTTATTATCTTCCATTGAACATGCTATCGCTCAATAAAATGTTTTTTCAAGTCCTTTAATCACTTTTACGTTGTCTTTTGTTGGGTCAAAGAATTTTCTGATTGCAGTTGTCTTCATGTACAAAAGTAATGAGCTATCGTTTTGTCTTTTGTTCATGTCAATTATCTGCTTATAAACTCACTTTTTGCTTTGTCACGCCTTTTGTCTCGACTCTTGTGCTATACTGCGGATAAATTTCAGCAAACATCAATTTTGCCCCTCCCTGCATCCTATCCGGATAGGTTGTTCATCTGTATAAATTTATTTTTTTGTGCTTACGAATCAAATTGGGAGGCATCCCATTCTACACCATCAGGAAACAGTTCCGCTTTTCTCTTTCTCATTACTTCAGCAATTAAAGCACTATTCCCGCCTCGTTCTTCGAGTTTCGAAATTATATTCAGATAACTTTTCTCATCTCTGTTTTGGCTGAGTTTAAAAACGTTTTCAATTTTTTCTGCTTTGATTTCAAAACCAACGATAGCTGGCATCATTTTATTCACATAGTGCTCAGGAAGATTGTCAATGATTGTTTGCGACTGTGTATTGCCGTTTTCAAATTTCAATGTCAATTTTCGCATAAACTGCATTAATTCATCAGCTGACATAAAGTTGATACGCCCGCCAATATGAACACTCATGTAATTCCAGGTTGACCCGCTTTGAGGATTGCTATACCATGAAGCGCTTACATAGCAACTGGGTCCGGTAAATACAAGTAATACATTGGGGTTTTCAACAAATGCTTTATGGTGATCTGTGTTTCGCATAATATGCCCTTGCAAATACAGTTCGCCATTTCTTTCTTCCATCAAAATGGGTATTTGTGTTGCAACCTGCACTCCTGATAAATAACTCCCGGTCATAAATGCAAACGGGTTTTCTTCTATGAAATTCAAAATTGTTTGCTTGTCTTTTTCTTTGAAGTAGGAGAAAGTGTACATTTTTTTGATATTGTTTGTTTTCTGTCTTTGCAATGAGCATTAAACGACTGACGACACGTTACTTATTATCCCGGTTAGAGTGGGCAGTACAACCACAATACTACAGCTTTCCGGCCATACTACAATCAATTCAACTGCCGATAACAAACTCACTGTAAGGCTCAAAGGTTAATAAATTACCTTCTGCACTACAGGTAACGGGTACGCATTTAATTCATGAAAATAAAGGCATTCAACTTTACACCCATGTGTATAAATACTGGTATCTGCTTTGATCAGGAAGTTCTATTGTGGCAACATAAGTGTATGTTTTGCCATTAGCAGATCCATTTGGATAATACCTATCAGTAACTGCATAATTTATCTTTTTTCTTTCAAACTCAAGTAAGTCGGGTGCAATACTTTCATCAGTAGCGTACATGATAATGTAACTTTGACCTCTTTCATGATGCGCGTTTGCAATACCGGTTTTGTATGTTTCCAGACTGGAAGCAGATTTAACTTCGCCAGAATAGGTTGGCGTTTTAGCACGGTTACCTATTTTCAAACTTTCATAAGTCATCAGATCACCACCACTGGAGCCACCCGGTCCATACACTACGCTGGTTCCTTTGGGCTGATCCCATTGAAATGTTTCATAAGCTTCTCCCGCTAATGTTCCACCTGCTTTTTTTGATTTTAAGTTGAGATTTTTTTCCAAAGCCGGAACGTAACTATCACCTCGTTTAACTCTTAAATCAAGCCTTTTGTCAAGATCTATGGCATATTGCTCTGCATCCGTCCATACTTTTCGAGCCCAGGTATATCCTTCAGTATCGAAATACCCTTGCAAAACACCTCCTTCTTTACTGTTTACTTTCTTTTGTGCGGGTAGTTGTTGAACAGAATGAGTATCTGTTATGGTTTGCAGTTGAGCACTTTGTTTTGCCTGCAGACTATTATTGGCCATCTCTTGCAGTTTCCGTTGTGACACAGCTTCAGGCCGGTTGTCAACAAAATGAAATGCAGCATCACTATTGTTTTTCATTTGCAAACGAGTTGCAGAAGCTGATGCGCTTTTGTTCTCTTGAAATTTGGTAGCGTGCGTATTCATAATTTACTTTTTTGAGGTTTGTTTATTGTTTGTAATGGTTTAGCGATTGGCGATAGAAGGGATGTTTACCACTCCCGTTGATACAGTGCATCAAACGTTGGTTAACCATAAATGTGTCTGCGAAGTATTGAACCAACTCTTTTGCAAAGCCCATTTCATACGTTCGTAATTTTAGCATTTTAACCAGCAACAATCACGTCAGTATCGTCATAAGGAGGTACGATATGTAAAATTTCCTATCGAATATAACATCAATTTAAGACATTTCATACAAGGTCTTGGTAGGTATAAACAAGAACAGTCAGTTATTTCTTAGTTCCTATTTAACAATGACTTGTTCAATGATGTTATCAGGAACTCAGCTATTTCAAATTGTTCAGCTGTCATTTCCATTTTCCTGGATTTTACAGCACTTTCGAATGCGTTCAGAAAATCATACCATCCATCCGTCAGACCATTTACATATAGTTGCGCAGCCTTAAACTCTGCAGCTATTTCCTGTTTGCCCTCAGCGTTTACCATTACCAATAGAGCGTCAAACAATTTCCAATAGTCTTGCCAACTCGATACTGCGAAATTCTTCATTAGATGGGGGGTGTGAAATTATAGATAACGGTTTCGGAATTGGTAGAGGGCTTTTGAAGCACCATCTTTCAATCTGCCACTAATGTTTATTAAGAGATGAAAAGTTTCTGCCATCACGAACGCCCCGATTTGGGCAAGGTGCTATTATGTTTAGTGTTTTCTATCAGCCGATTTATTTGTCTGATAAAATTTGAATACTTCAGCTCGTCTTTCTTTATTGTATCAATGTCAGTCCAGTCGCCGTTGGTTTTGATTTGAAGTATTAGCCAAGAGTCTTTGCCGTCATAAACCAATCGCTTATCCTGCCTTTGGATGAACCAAGAACCAAATGCTTGATTATTATATTCCTTGTACTTAATGTCTTTGTCGGATAAATTCTGAACAGCAAGGTCGTAAAGAAATAAATTCCAGTTTTTTGAGATTTGTTTTTCAATGTCAAATGCATCACTTATCGCTCTTTCAATTGTTTCATCAGTTGTGTTGTCTATGATTTCAGCTTTTCGTCCATAATCATCTGTCATCGTCACTTTAAAAATGCCATTTGAAATTTCATCAATATTTATTGTCCAACCTGGTATTGATTTCTTGTTCATACGGTCGTTTTAACATTACTCACTACAGCTAACGGTTTCGGGCTTTGCGCGCGGGCGGGATTTCAGGGCACTTCACTTTCAATAATCACTGAACTTGAATAGAAGTACAAAGCTCCAAGTTTGCACGTCACCCCGCCTGACGCAAAACCCGTGTTAGCAGCTGTATTTTTTTACCAAGTTGTCCTGTGGTCATTGTCAGGTTTGTTAAGATATTCCATTACAAAGTCACTCATTTGTGGTTTAAGTGAATTGTATAAACTGTCATAAATAGGTGACTTGTATTTATATATTGCCTTAAAAACGTATTCCTTATTATGTGGCAAATACCAGCTGTCAGGATAAGTTTCTTTTTTTGTCAGAGCAACCAAAATGCTCAAACTGTTTTGGGTTTCATATTTTGCAACTGCCCGGCAATATATCTTTAAGTCATTATAAGGTTGTTGCTTTTTCTTTTTTACGGTTTCGTTAAAGTATTTATTTAATACAGGAAAATATATCTCATTGGGGTTTTCTTCAATTGATCTAAAAATCCAGTCTTCACAAGGATTTTCTAGGTCATTAAATACATTTCTAAGAAATTCTAAATCCTCCTTTTTTTTGAATTTTGATAAAGCATAACAAGCTCCTAATTGTTCTCCACATCTGTCTGTTTTAACTTGGGATTTTTTCTTTATAATTGAATAGTATTTTTCTTGTGGCTCAATGTCCTGTATCATCCATCCAGCTACATCAAGATAAGCGTGTTTGGTTAAAACAATGTCAACTAAAATATCTTTTTGAGTTCGAGTTAATTTTCTTTCACTTTCAGCTTTTCGGATCATCAAATCAGAAACCATAAAGTAACCTGCCACATCGTCGGAATACCACCAAGTTACTTTGGCAGTGTCGTCAAGATGATTTAATAGAATTGAAAAGTAGTCAGGTTCATTGCGATTGACAATTGTTCTGTAAGCTCTAACTCTTACCAAAGGATTTTCAAAATTCATCAACTTTAAAAGCTCGTCTTTAGTGCAACTGTCATTTAAAAAATTCAAAGCAAGAGTGTCAGGATTGTTTGTAAGTTCTTTTTCGGCAATAATTTTCTGAATATGTTTTTTAAGCTCGGGTCTGAAATCTGAAATTTTATATGGATATTTTTCCTGCTGCCCACAGCCGACAATGATGAATATTAATACTGTCAATATGTAAAAGTAGTGTTTCATAATATAGCTGCTAACGATTTTCGGCTTGGCGGAAGTGGCGGAAAGTTAGCAATTTTCAACTTTGAAAGCACAACTGTTTGAACTTTTTACAACTGTTTTTAGGAAGCACTTGGCCCGCCATTTTGCCAAGCCGATGTTATAGCCAGTGGTTTATATCTGTCGCTTTATCAAGAGCTTCTTTATATCTAACTTGTAAACTTACTAACATCTGGAGTCGCCAAAATCGCAATTCCAATTACTATAGTTATTATTCCACTTAATATCGAGAAGAATAATGCTAGATTTGTTATCCATTTTTCTTTATGCATATTTTTGCTAATTTCAAATTTATTCATTTTGAGAGATACATAGAATATTAATGGAGTAATAATTAGTAGAATAGATTCGGTATTTATTCTTATACTTGATGTTGCATTATGCCCGTCTTCAAATTGATCATCTGTAAATATTTTGAAAACAATAAATATTGTAAAAATTAGTAGAATATAATAAACCATTAAAGTAATTCCATCAAACTTGTTGACAGAAAAATTTGGTTTAAATGCAATAATAGCTATTAGCAATATTCCAGACAAAGATATTAGAACAATAGTATTTGACTTTAAATGATCTAATTGGGTTAACTCCATTTTGTATTTCAACTTCAGATTCTTAATATCTTCGGTACTTAGATAGCTTAAAGATCTCTTTAGAGAAGGTTCGCTATCAATCCTCATTATCTTTTGCTGAGAAAATAAAGTGCTTTCTATTGTCGAATTAGCCATGAAGTAAACTATTATGCTTATGATTAGTAAAAATAATGGAAATGCTATTTTCTTTAACATCTGCAATTTTGTTTAGAGATTTTCCAAGTATAGTTATTTGCTATTTAAATATGTAACTTCAATGAAAACCTTTTAAAAAGAATTGACTTTGTTTTTTTATCATTCTTCTTAGAAACGGTCGAATCGGCCATTGGCTATAACGTTTTGCAGCTACCCGAAGGTGGCGATTTCGAAGCACTTCACTGTCAACCAAGCACAAACTTTGATAGAAGCACAAAGCTTGATTTAACCACTGAACCGCCACTTTTGGGTAGGTGCTGTTAGGCGTAGTAATTTCTATGCACATTCGTAACCGTCCCACCAGTCTTGCATTGTCTTTGTCGGTAATTTACCATTTAGTCGTTTGATAATTTTTAGTTCTCTGCAAATACACTCTCTTAAACCTTCTGTGTACCTGTCCATTTGTCGGGGAGTTAAATTTTGATTGCCCGCAACTTCATTAAAGTCTGTCCAACAAATTTCAACACGTCCTTTTAACGTGTTCAAAACTGGATATGGAACAAGTCCTTCTAATAATTTTCCTTCAGTCAAGATACTTTGCGAACTTGTAATCTCGTCAAACTGTTTTACTTTGCTTTGAACGTCTTGAACGCTGCGTCCTTCTTTCCACATTTGCAAAACTTGAAGTCCGACAGAAATTATTCCTGTTACGAATTGTCCTAAATTGTAGTCCATATTTTTTTGTTTTTTTTGGTTAATATTTATGTCAAAAAGTTTGTTCAGTATTTCTTGTTGTACAAAAGGCAAATGTTCCTCGTAGAATGTTGCTGAACGAACATTTGTCAATTTGCCTTCTGTCTCAGGAATTTCAATATGAAATTCGTCTTTTATAATCCATTTGATTGGAATAGAGAAACTATTCCAGTCAGAGATTGTATAATAAGTCAGTCCATTTTCAATTAGGTGGTGAACAAAAGATTTTGTAACAATACCAATTCCTTTTACACGAATTGAACGTGAGCCACCTCTGTTAGCCTTTAAATAAACAATGTCGCCAGTTTTCAGTAACGAAACACAATCATATAAGTCTTTTGCAGTTGCATAGTCCCATCCAATAACGAAATGGTCGTCATTGAAAAAGTCCTCCATCATTTCGTCTCCGTCCCACTTTGAACCAGCACCAAATATTGCCATATTCTTGTCTAATTATTTATTGTTATTCTGTCGTCCATTATTACGCCTAACTCCCAAATATACGCAACTCCTGTAAATAGTATAAACCAATTACAAACACATACAATAATAAGATTACCAAACAATTAACAAACAAAATATACAAAACGCGCATATTGCGTAAATCAACTATCTATATCAACAACTACACAAAACACGCAACTACAAAACAAAAAAACTCACCAAACCCCACCCCGCACCCTACCATTAGCAACCACAACCGCCGGCGCCGGAATTTTCACCCAGCCAAACACCCCGCACACAGCTTTCAGCCACGGACGTTTTACAGGCAGCTTCGTCAAATCAATATCGGCCGATAGATAAAACTCCCTGTACCGTGCAAACGTGAAGCAATTGCCCTGCGCAGTGCAAAGCACCGGATTACTGCTGCCTCCGGTCATTCCCCCCGCCCCGTAGCCTACTGCGGCATTCAGCCATTTCGGGAAACGGGTTTCGGGCTGCAGAAACGAGGCTATGTTTACCGATAGCCAGTAGGTTTGACCGTTGTAGTCTTTGAGCAATTGCTCGGTCCAGGTGCTGCCTAAAAGATTGGGACGATACTGCGCAAATTCACTTTGGCGAAAACCGAATTTCAGTTGGATGCGCTGCTCATTCCACAAGGCATCCTGCACAACAAAAAATGCAGCCCCCGAAACATTAGCCGCGCAATCGCCCCACGAAAAGCCCCAGCCGGCCGAGTAGCCGTCGAGCAGTTCGATACCGCTCAAGTAGAGCAGCGGCGGCAATACTGCATACCAGCGGGCGCTTGTGGACTTTACTCCGCTCCACCGCAATGCGCCTGCACTGAGCCGGGCAAGTGTGTATGAGGTGAGTGCATGTCCGGCTTTGTCCATCTGCATCCATTCATCGTTATCATTGAAAAAATGAAACGATTGCCGCGGATAATCGGCATACCACAATTGCTGCAAACCAATAAGCGAACCGCCGCCAAGCAAGGTTTCTGTTCCTGCCACAGCCAGCACGCGACCACGATGCAGTTGCGGCGAAGGCTGAAACAGCTTCAGCGTATCGTTGCCGAAAACAATCAACGGAAAGAAAATGGAAAGCAGCAGCAGTCGGAGTTTCACAGCACTAAAATACACAGGCGGCTGCAACTTCTGCTGCAGCCGCCTGTGAAAACAAAATTAATATTGCTTACTGAACGCTTACGCGCGCTGCTGCCTGTCCGCCTTCATACACATAACGCAACAGATACATTCCGCTGCCAAATGATGAAAGATCAACATCGCTGCGACCGGCGGCATTGTGCTGTGCGCGATAAACCTCGCGGCCTTCGATGGTGTAAATGACAAGTGTGCCGGGCAAACTTACATTGACTGCAAACAAACCGTTCGACGGGTTAGGCGTTGCGGTAAAAATTGTTTGTGCGGTTGATGGATTGAAATCGGTACACACATCAACCGTAAATGCTACCGATGAAGCTGCCGCGCAACCCAGCGAATCAACATACGTGTATGAAATGCTGTGTACACCAACACCGGCTGTTGCCGCTGTAAATGTATTTCCGCTCATACCGGGGCCGGAGAATGTTCCGCCTGCAGGTGTTGCAGTAAGTGCAACGGG